>NZ_JBHUWH010000089.1:0-21996 GCF_042670125.1 Kitasatospora sp. NPDC057198
GGAACGCGTTTGCCACCGCCGCCGCGAACCGCCAGGGTGGGTGCCGTGCCGGGGCGCCGCCAAGGCCGCCGCGCCCGCCGCCGAGGCCGCTCCGGCCGAGGAGCCGGGCGAGTCCGCGGCCCCGCCGCGGGCGGCCCGCCGGGCCCGCACCGCTGCGGCCACCGAGCCGCAGCCGCAGGCGCAGATCGAGATCCCGGTGCAGGCCGCCGCCGAGACCGCGGCCGCCGCCGCCCGCGCCGAGCGCCCGCGCCGCCGGGCCACCGCCGCGGCCGGCGCCCCGACCGCCGAGGCCGGCACCGCCACCGTCACCGAGCAGGCCCCCGCCGAGGCCCAGCGCCCGGCCGCCGCCGAGGGCGAGGCCCGCACCGAGCGCCGCGAGCGCCAGGGCCGCCGCGAGCGCACCGAGCGCACCGAGCGCACGGAGGCCCCCGCGGCCGAGGGCGACGGCGAGGTGCGCGAGTCCCGCCGGGACCGCCGCAACCGCCGCGAGCGCGACCGCACCGACCGCCAGCAGGGCGGCGGCCAGCAGCAGGACGGCGGCCAGGGCCGCCAGCAGAACCAGCAGCAGGGCGGCGCCCAGCAGCAGGGCGGCGGCAACGCCCACCAGCAGCAGGGCGGTTACGACGACGACGAGTTCGGCGACGGCCGGCGCGGCCGCCGCGGCCGCTACCGCGACCGCCGGGGCCGCCGCCGCGAGGGCTTCGAGGGCACCGGCGGCCCCGAGGTCCCGCTGAGCGACGACGACGTCCTGATCCCGGTCGCGGGCATCCTGGACATCCTCGACAACTACGCCTTCGTCCGGACCTCGGGCTACCTGCCCGGCCAGAACGACGTCTACGTCTCGCTGGCCCAGGTCCGCAAGCACGGCCTGCGCAAGGGCGACGCCATCACCGGCGCGGTCCGCCAGCCCAAGGACGGCGAGCGCCGCGAGAAGTTCAACGCCATGGTGCGGCTGGACTCCGTCAACGGCATGGACCCGGACAGCGGCCGCGGCCGCCCCGAGTTCGGCAAGCTGACCCCGCTGTACCCGCAGGAGCGGCTGCGCCTGGAGACCGACCCGGGCGTGCTGACCACCCGGATCATCGACCTGGTGTCGCCGATCGGCAAGGGCCAGCGCGGTCTGATCGTGGCCCCGCCGAAGACCGGCAAGACCATGATCATGCAGGCGATCGCCAACGCGATCACCCACAACAACCCCGAGTGCCACCTGATGGTCGTCCTGGTGGACGAGCGTCCGGAAGAGGTCACCGACATGCAGCGGTCGGTGAAGGGCGAGGTCATCTCCTCGACCTTCGACCGCCCGGCCGAGGACCACACCACCGTCGCCGAGCTCGCCATCGAGCGCGCCAAGCGCCTGGTGGAGCTGGGCCACGACGTGGTGATCCTGCTGGACTCCATCACCCGCCTGGGCCGCGCCTACAACCTGGCCGCGCCCGCCTCCGGCCGCATCCTGTCCGGTGGTGTCGACTCGACCGCGCTGTACCCGCCGAAGAAGTTCTTCGGCGCCGCGCGCAACATCGAGAACGGCGGCTCGCTGACCATCCTCGCCACCGCGCTGGTCGACACCGGCTCCCGGATGGACGAGGTGATCTTCGAGGAGTTCAAGGGCACCGGCAACATGGAGCTCAAGCTCGACCGGAAGCTCTCCGACAAGCGCATCTTCCCCTCCGTCGACGTGGACGCCTCCGGCACCCGCAAGGAGGAGATCCTGCTCGGCCACGAGGAGCTGGCCATCACCTGGAAGCTCCGCCGGGTCCTGCACGCGCTGGACTCGCAGCAGGCGATCGAACTGCTGCTGGACAAGATGAAGCAGACCAAGTCGAACGCCGAGTTCCTGATGCAGATCGCCAAGAACACCCCGGGTTCGGGCGACTGACCCCGGTAGCGTCCGACCGGAGACCCCGTACCGCCGCGAGGCGGTGCGGGGTCTCCCGCTTTCCCGCCCCGCACCGGAGAGCGGTCGCCGTCCGGGCGTGTCGCTTATGCTCGAAAGGTCGCGTTCAGGGCGAGAAGAGGCGATATGGCCGAGGACACCAAGCACCGCACCGCGCGCCGCCGCGGCCCGCGGGTCGCGCTGTTCGTGCTGGCCGGACTCGTCCTGGTCGGTGCCGGGCTGGGCGGCGCCGCCTACTGGAAGCTGAACGGGAACATCCGCGGCGTCGACATCTCCGGCCAGCTGGGCACCGCCCGGCCGCCCGCCTCCACCGGCGGGGCGTTCAACGTGCTGGTGCTGGGCTCCGACTCGCGCTCCGGCGCCAACGGCGGCCTGGCCGGCGGCGACACCGGCGACAGCGCCCGCTCGGACACCGCGATGGTGGTGCACGTCAACCAGGCGCACACCGCCGCCTCGGTGGTCTCCATACCGCGCGACACCCTGGTGCCGCGCCCGGCCTGCACGGACGCCGACGGCAAGCAGGTCGCCGCCGCCCGCAGCGCGATGTTCAACTCCGCGTACGAGGTCGGCGGCCCGGCCTGCGCGGTGAAGACCGCCGAGCAGCTCACCGGGATGCGGATGGACCACTTCGTCGAGGTGGACTTCGCGGGCTTCGCCGGGCTGATCGACGCGATCGGCGGGGTGGACGTCACCACCACGGTGCCGATCGACGACAAGGACAGCGGGCTGCACCTGGACGCCGGCACCCACCACCTCGGCGGGGACCGGGCGCTGGCCTTCGTCCGCACCAGGCACGGCATCGGCGACGGCAGCGACCTGGGCCGGATCGAGCTGCAGAAGGAGATGGTCAGGGCGATGCTCGGGCAGGTCGGCTCGCTCGGCCTGGCCTCCGACCCGGTGGCGATGTGGAAGCTCGGCGACAAGCTGACCAGCGCGCTGACCACCGACTCCGACCTGGCCTCGGTGAGCGCGCTGGTCGGCATGGCGCAGACCGTCAAGAAGATCGGCCCCGACCAGCTCACCATGGTCACCCTCCCGGTGGTGTACGCGGTCAGCGACCCCAACCGGGTGGTCCCCAAGGCGCCGGACGCCCAGCAGCTGTGGACGGCGCTGCGCGGCGACCGGTCGGTGCCGCAGTCGGTGCTCCAGGACCAGCCGACCAACCCGGCGCAGACCTCCCCGTCCGACGCCGCGACCGGCACCTGGTCCGGCACCCCCTCCCGGACCCCCACCGGCACTCCTGCCGGCACTCCCACCGGCACCCCCACCGGGAGCGCGCGGGCGACCGCGGTGGACGGGGGAGCGGAATAGCCGGGTCCGCCTCCCGGTTTGGGAAGATGCGGGCAGTGCTGGCACACTGGTCCGTCGGTCCCGGTTCACGAGCGGCTGTCCAGCCCGCCGACCCGGTGCCCTCCCGATCAGCTAGGAGAATCCCTTGAAGTCCAACGTTCACCCGGACTACGTGCTCACCAAGGTGACCTGCACCTGTGGCAACGAGTTCACCACTCGTTCGACCGAGACCAGCGGCGAGATCCGCGCCGAGGTCTGCTCGAACTGCCACCCGTTCTACACGGGCAAGCAGAAGATCCTCGACACCGGTGGCCGCGTGGCCCGCTTCGAGGCGCGCTTCGGCAAGAAGCTCTCCGGCGGCAAGGCCTAGCGCTTCCACGGCGCCGGTCTCGGACGTCCCCGTGCTCGTGCACGGAGGCGTCCGGGCCGGCGCCGTTCGCGTCCCGTCCCTCCGCACGCCCCCACGCCCCTCCCCGGCACACTCACGGAAGTAGGACAGACCGATGTTCGAGGCAGTCGAAGAGCTCCTCGTCGAGCACGCCGACCTCGAGAAGAGGCTGGCCGACCCGTCGGTGCACGCCGACCAGGCGAACGCCCGCAAGCTGGCCAAGCGCTACGCCGAGCTGACCCCGATCACCCGGACGTACCTGGCCTGGCGGCAGGCCGGCGAGGACATCGCCGCCGCGCGCGAACTCGCCGCCGAGGACCCCGACTTCATCGCCGAGGCGAAGGCGTCCGAGGCCCGGCAGGAGGAGCTGACCGAGGAGCTGCGGCTGCTGCTGGTGCCGCGCGACCCCAACGACGACAAGGACGTCATCCTGGAGGTCAAGGCGGGCGAGGGCGGCGAGGAGTCCGCGCTGTTCGCCGGCGACCTGCTGCGGATGTACCTGCGCTACGCGGAGCGGCTCGGCTGGAAGACCGAGATCATCGACGCCAACGAGTCCGACCTGGGCGGCTACAAGGACGTCTCGGTGGCCGTGAAGACGCGCGGCGCCACCGAGCCCGGACAGGGCGTCTGGGCCCGGCTGAAGTACGAGGGCGGCGTGCACCGGGTGCAGCGGGTGCCCGCGACCGAGTCGCAGGGCCGGATCCACACCTCCGCCGCGGGCGTGCTGGTCACCCCGGAGGCCGAGGAGGTCGAGGTGGAGATCCACGCCAACGACCTGCGGATCGACGTCTACCGCTCCTCCGGTCCGGGCGGCCAGTCGGTCAACACCACCGACTCCGCGGTCCGGATCACCCACCTGCCGACCGGCATCGTGGCGTCCTGCCAGAACGAGAAGAGCCAGCTCCAGAACAAGGAGCAGGCGATGCGCATCCTGCGCTCGCGGCTGCTGGCCGCCGCGCAGGAGGAGGCCGAGCGGGAGGCGTCCGACGCCCGCCGCAGCCAGGTGCGCACGGTGGACCGCTCCGAGCGGATCCGGACGTACAACTTCCCGGAGAACCGGATCTCCGACCACCGCACCGGCTTCAAGTCGTACAACCTGGACCAGGTGCTGGACGGCGAGCTGAACGCGGTCATCCAGTCCTGCGTGGACGCCGACGCCGCGGCCAAGCTGGCCGCCGCCCAGGAGAACTGAGCCGGGGCGGGCGCCTCGCCCCGGCCGGTGCCGGTCACCTATGCTCCGGCGTGGGCCGCGCCGCACCGCCGATGCCCGCGCCGCACCGCCGACGCCCGCACCCCCCACCGCTCCCGCCGTCCGGCGGGGCCGTCAGACAGACCCAGAGGGACCGAGGGATGAACCTGCTGCTCGCCGAGGTGGCCCAGGCCACCCAGCGCCTGGCCGCGGCCGGCGTGCCCTCGCCGCGCTTCGACGCGGAGGAGCTGGCGGCCCACGTCCACGGGGTGAAGCGCAGCCAGCTGCACACCGTGCCGGACGGCGACTTCGACGCCCGCTACTGGGAGGCGGTCTCCCGCCGCGAGCAGCGCGAGCCGCTGCAGCACATCACCGGGCGGGCGTTCTTCCGCTACCTCGAACTGGCGGTCGGCCCCGGGGTGTTCGTCCCCCGGCCGGAGACCGAGTCGGTGGTCGAGTGGGCGATAGACGCCGTCCGCGCGATGGACGTGGCCGAGCCGCTGGTGGTCGACCTGTGCACCGGCTCCGGGGCGATCGCGCTCGCCCTGGCCCAGGAGCTGCCCCGCTCCACCGTGCACGCCTTCGAACTCGACGAGGGCGCCCTCGCCTACACCCGCCGCAACGTCGAGGCCAGCCCCGACCGGGCCCGGGTCCACCTGCACCAGGGCGACGCCACCACGGCCTTCGCCGACGACCGCGGCTGGGACGGCCGGTTCGACCTGGTGATCAGCAACCCGCCGTACATCCCGCTCACCGAGTGGGAGTACGTCGCCCCCGAGGCCCGCGACCACGACCCGCAGATGTCGCTGTTCTCCGGCGAGGACGGGCTGGACACCATCCGCGGCATCGAGCGGGTCGCCGCCCGGCTGCTGCGGCCCGGCGGCGCGGTGGTGATCGAGCACGCGGACACCCAGGGCGGGCAGGTCCCGTGGATCTTCCGCGAGGAGGGCGGCTGGACGGACGCGGCCGACCACCGGGACCTCAACAACCGGCCTCGCTTCACAACAGCGCGTCGCGCTTCGCTCTAGTACTGCCTGCTGTACGCACCACTGACACCACCGGAAGGGGATTGTTCCGATGAGCCGCCGATACGACTGCTCCGAGGCCCAGGACCGCGCGAGCGGGCTGCGTGAGGCCGCCACGGCGATCCGCCGGGGGGAACTGGTGGTGGTGCCGACCGACACCGTGTACGGGATCGCGGCGGACGCCTTCTCGCCGGACGCGGTCGGCGCGCTGCTGGCGGCCAAGGGCCGGGGCCGGAACATGCCCTCGCCGGTGCTGGTCGGCTCGCCGACCACGCTGCACGGGCTGGTCACCGACTTCTCCGAGCAGGCGTGGGAGCTGGTGGACGCGTTCTGGCCGGGCGGCCTGACCCTGGTGGCCCGCCACCAGCCGTCGCTGCGCTGGGACCTGGGCGAGACCCGGGGCACCGTCGCGGTCCGGATGCCGCTGCACCCGGTCGTGCTGGAGCTGCTGAACGCCACCGGCCCGCTCGCGGTCTCCTCCGGCAACAAGACCGGCGGCCCGTCCCCGTCCACCTGCGACGAGGCCCAGGCGCAGCTCGGCGACGCGGTGTCGATCTACCTGGACGGCGGGACGGCCGACTACGGCACGCCCTCCACCATCGTCGACGTCACCGGCAAGGTGCCGGTGGTGCTGCGGGCGGGCGCGATCAGCGTCGAGCAGCTGAGGGAGGTCGTTCCGGACGTGGAGGCCGGCAGTTGACCGCCGCCGCCCCGTCGTACGGAGCGGGGAGCGCCCTGAGCCCCTTCACGGAGCCGGGGCCGCTCCCGCTGGACACCTTCCGGATCCTGTTCGTCTGCACCGGCAACATCTGCCGCTCCCCGATCGCCGAGCGGCTGACCCGGCTTGAGCTGGACTCCCGGCTGGGCGTGCGCACCGGCCGCCGGATCGTGGTGGAGAGCGCCGGGACGTGGGGCCACGAGGGGGCCCCGATGGAGGCGCACGCGGCGACGGTGCTCGGCGAGTACGGCGCGGACAGCGCCGGCTTCGCGGGCCGGGAGCTGCTGGACGAGCACGTGATCGACGCCGACCTGGTGCTGACCGCGACCCTGGACCACCGGGCCCAGGTCATCTCGATGGGGCACTCGGCGGGTCTGCGCACCTTCACCATCAAGGAGTTCACCCGTCTGGTGCAAAGGGTCGACCCGCGCACCCTGCCGGACCCCAGGGACGGCGCGCGGCTGACCGAACGCGCCCGCGCGCTGGTCCGCTCGGCCGCCGCCCTGCGGGGCTGGCTGCTGGCCTCCGTGCCCGAGTTCGACGAGCTGAGGGACCCGTACGGGGCCCCGATCGGGATGTTCCGCAACTGCGGCGAGGAGATATTCGACGCGCTGGACCCGGTGGTGACCGCACTGACCGGTGTGGCCCGCTGAGTTGAGCGCCCTCCACTAAAGTTTCCGTGGGGGATTTGTGAAGACTGCGTGCGCAGGCGGTGGTGGCAACCGGAAAGGCGCAAGCCCGCGTGTGCGGGCGGGCCGGGCGGCGGAGGCCGACCTAGGCTGGAAAAACCTGCCCGCCCCGCAGCCTGGAGCCGCACCATGACGGTCGCCGACGCCCCATCCGTCCCCCGGGAGGCCGCCGAGGCCCTGCGCACGGCCGACCCGCTGATCGCCGACCTGCTCACCGCCGAGGCCGAACGCCGGGCCGGGAGCCTGCAACTGCTCGCCGGGGAGAACCTGGCCACCCCCGCCGTGCTGGCCGCGCTGGCCGGCCCGCTGGCCGACAAGTACGCCGAGGGCTACCCCGGCCACCGGCACCACACCGGCTGCGCGCCCGCCGACACCGTGGAGCTGCTGGCGATCGACCGGGCCCGCGAACTGTTCGCCGCCCCGCACGCCAACGTCCAACCCAGGTCCGGGACTTCGGCGATGCTGGCGGCCTACGCGGCGCTGCTGCGGCCGGGCGACGCGGTGCTCGCGATGTCGCTGGAGCACGGCGGCCACCTGAGCGCCGGCTCGCGGGCCAACTTCTCCGGCCGCTGGTTCCGCTTCCACGGCTACGGGGTGCGCCCCGACGACGGCCGGATCGACCTCGACCGGGTCCGCGAACTGGCCCGCGAGCACCGCCCGAAGGCGATCGTGGCGGGCGGCATCTCCTACCCGCGGCACATCGACTGGGCCGCCTTCCGGGAGATCGCCGACGAGGTGGACGCCTACCTGATCGCCGCGGCCGGGCAGACCGCCGGGCTGGTCGCGGCCGGCGCCGCGCCCTCCCCGGTGCCGCACGCGGACGTCACGGTGGCCGCCACCCACAAGATGCTGCGCGGCCCGCGCGGCGGCCTGCTGCTGTGCACCGCCGAACTGGCCGACCGGATCGACCGGGCGGTCTTCCCGTTCAGCCAGGGCGGGGCGGCGATGAACGAGGTGGCCGCCAAGGCGGTCGCGCTGGCCCAGGCCGCCACCCCCGCCCACACCGGCTACGTCCGCCGGGCGGTCTCCGGGGCGCGGGCGCTGGCCGCCGCGCTGGCCGCGGCCGGGGCCGAGCCGCTCACCGGCGGCACCGACACCCACCTGGTGACCGCCTCGGTCGCCCCGCTCGGGCTGAGCGGCGTGGAGGCCGAACGCCGCTGCGCCGCCGCCGGGCTGATGCTGGGCCGGTGCGCCCTTCCGTACGACCAGGCGCCGCCCACCGAGACCTCCGGGATCCGGCTGGGCACCGGGGCCTGCGCGGCCCAGGGGATGGGGGAGCAGGAGCTCGCCGAGGTCGGCGCCCTGCTCGGCCGGGTGCTCGCCGGGGAGCCGGTGGAACCGGTGCGGGCCCGGGTCCGGGAGCTGGCCGGGGCGTTCGCCGGGCGCCGCTGAGGGGGCGGGCACCCGCCCCGGTGCCCGTTCGGGAGAACCGCGATGCGGGCGCCCGGCGTCGGAGTCAATAAGGTGTGCTCCGTGGCGACGCACCTCGAACCCCGAACCAGCACGGGAGTACCCTGCGTACTCATCCGTCCGAGCGCGACCGTGGAGGCCGGTGGTGCGTGAGTATCTGCTGGTCATGTTCGTCTCGGCGGCGGTGACCTACCTGCTGGTCAGTCCGGTGCGCAAGTTCGCGATCGCGGCGGGCGCGATGCCCGCCGTCCGGGCGCGCGACGTGCACCGCGAGCCCACCCCGCGGCTCGGCGGCATCGCGATGTTCGGCGGCCTGCTGGCCGGCCTGCTGGCGGCCTCCCAACTCTCCGGCCTGGGGCGGATGTTCGTGCAGAGCGCGGACATCAAGGCGCTGCTCTCCGGGGCCGGGATCATGTTCGTGCTGGGCGTCCTGGACGACAAGTGGGGCGTGGACGCGCTGGTGAAGCTCGGCGGGCAGATGATCGCCGCCGGCGTGATGGTCTGGCAGGGCATCACGGTCATCGCCATCCCGGTGCCCGGCTACGGCTCCGTCCCGGTCACCCCGACCCAGGGCATGCTGATCTCGGTCGTGCTGGTCGTCGTCATGGTCAACGCGGTGAACTTCATCGACGGCCTGGACGGCCTGGCGGCCGGCATGGTCTGCATCGCCGCGATGGCCTTCTTCCTGTACTCGTACCGGCTCTGGCTCGGCTACGGGATCAACGACGCCGCGCCCGCCGCGCTGTTCACCGCCGTGCTGATCGGCATGTGCCTGGGCTTCCTGCCGCACAACCTGCACCCGGCGCGGATCTTCATGGGCGACTCCGGCTCGATGATGCTCGGCCTGATGCTGGCCGTCGCGGCGATCTCCATCACCGGCCGGGTCGACCCCGACCTGATCGTCGAGCAGGTCGGCTCGAAGACCACCGCGGTGCACGCCCTGGTGCCGATCTACATCCCGCTGATCCTGCCGCTGACGGTGATCGCGCTGCCGCTGGCCGACCTGCTGCTGGCCGTGGTGCGCCGCACCTGGGCGGGCAAGTCGCCGTTCGCGGCGGACAAGCAGCACCTGCACCACCGGCTGCTGGAGGTCGGGCACTCGCACAGCCGGGCCGTGCTGATCATGTACTTCTGGGCCGCGCTGATCGCCTTCGGCACCGTCGCGGTGTCGGTCACCAACACCGGCCGCGCGGTGATCCTGTCGATGGCGGGCCTGTGCCTGGTCGGCCTCGCGGTGCTGCTGATGCCGCGCTTCAAGCCGCGCGCGCCCAAGGCCGTCCAGCCCTTCGTGCCGCCCCGCTACCGGGACGACGAAGCGGCCGGCGCCGCGGACGAGCGGAACGCGGACGCGGACGCGGCCGAGCGGAGCGCGGACGAGGTGCCCGCGATGGCCGAGCTGTCGGCCGAGGACAAGGCCCTGCTGGGGCGGATGGGCACCGGGGCGACGGCGGTCGGGCAGCGCGGCGACCAGCACTCCTGACGGGAGGTCAACTCCGGCTGGTCCGTTCGGCGGCACCCGTTCGGAGGCACTTGTGGGCCCATCGTGTGACAGGTACCACACGTTCATGGTAAAGCTCTCATCAAATAGTTTGTGATACCGTTCACGAGTACCGAGAACACGCCGAAAGACCTGACAGGTGGAGGACTTCCGTCCCCGGTCGGTCTCCCTCGACGGGCCCGCCCTTCAACCGGCTGCCCGCGGCGAGGTCCTCGCACCCCCGTGTCTCCGTCCCCCGTTTCCGACATGCCGCCGGAGTTGCCGACATGCCGTCCCACGACGCCCGGATCCTCCGTGGCGCCGCAATTCCCACTGCGGTCGCCGGAGTGGTCGCCATGGCGATCTCCTTCGTCGTCGCCGGAGGGAAGGGTCTGCTCGGCGCCCTGCTCGCGACGGTGGTCGTGATCGCCTTCTTCGGTGCCGGCCAGCTCGCGCTCGCCCGGCTCGGCCGGAACAACCCGCAGATGCTCATGGCCAGCGCGATGCTGGTCTACACCACGCAGATCCTGGTGATCGGCGTCCTGCTCGCGGTGGCCAAGCACCTCACCTTCTTCGACCACAGGGTCTTCGGCTTCTCGCTGCTCGCCCTCGTGATCATCTGGATGGGCTTCCAGGTCCGCGGCTGGCTCAAGGCCAAGACCTTCTACGTGGAACCCGACGGCAAGCCGAAATCTGGGCGTCAACCGTGAGCGGGGCATACCGTCCCCCTCGCGAGGGGGGCGGTGTTTATGCCCTCCTGACGGACTGCTATCGTCCGTCCCAACGGCGGAGTACGGGAAGCGGCCAGGTCCCTCCGAGAATCGGACGGATCGCCCCCCGGCTCCACGAAGCTTTCGAAGATCCCGCGGTGGGGATATGCGCCGCGCCGGGTCAGCGAGAAATCCGACAAGTTCCAGTGCCGCACCGTGGCCCCCGGTCACGCCGACACACCGAGGTTGCCGTAACCATGCGTCAGAACGAAGGAGTCTGTGGTGGGTGCTGACGTCCAGCTCGCCTCCGAGGCCAGTTGCCACCTTTTCTCCGGCTGCGGCTTCCCGGCCCCCGGTCTCGGCGAGTTCCAGTTCAAGCCGATCTTCACGGTCGCCGGCGTCGAGTTCACCAAGCCGATGCTGCTGGCGATCATCTGCGCGCTGCTGGTGGTCGGGTTCTTCTGGGCGGCGTTCGCGAAGCCGAAGCTGCTTCCCGGCAAGTTCCAGCTGGTCGGCGAGATCGGGTACGACTTCGTCAAGCGGAGCATCGTGCTGGAGACCATCGGCAAAAAGGGCGAGAAGTACGTCCCGATGCTGGTCTCGATGTTCTTCTTCGTGTGGATCATGAACATCATGTCCATCATCCCGTTCGCCCAGTTCCCGGTGATGTCGCGGATCGCGTACCCGGTCGGACTGGCGGCGATCGTGTGGGTCACCTACATGGGGCTGACCTTCAAGAAGCACGGTTTCGTCGGCGGCATGAAGAACCTCTGCTGGCCGTCGGGCATCCCGGGCTGGGTCATGGTCATCCTGGTGCCGATCGAGTTCTTCTCGAACATCTTCGTGCGCCCCTTCACCCTCGCGGTCCGAGCCTTCGCCAACATGTTCGCCGGTCACCTGCTGATCGTCGTCTTCTCGGTGGCCTCGTGGTACCTGCTCAGCCCCACCATCGGCGCCCTGTACGGCTCGGTGTCCTTCGTGGTGGCCGCCGGTCTGACCGCCTTCGAGCTGCTGGTGCAGTTCCTGCAGGCGTACATCTTCGTGATGCTCGCCAGCAGCTACATCGCCGGTGCCCTGGAAGAGGCGCACTGAGCCCCGCGGCCCCGGCCGCGCCCTGAACTCCCGGTGGCCAACACCCACCGGTAACCCATCCCCGCAAAGGATTAGCTGAGATGTCCGCTCTCGCTGAAGGTGTCCACGGTTCCGTCGCTTCCATCGGCTACGGCCTCGCCGCGATCGGCCCCGGCATCGGCGTCGGTCTGATCTTCGGTAACGGCGTGCAGGCGATGGCCCGTCAGCCCGAGGCTGCCGGCCTGATCCGCTCGAACATGTTCATCGGCTTCGCGCTGACCGAGGCCCTCGCCCTGATCGGCATCGTCATGCCGTTCGTCTACGGCCAGTGAGCCAGGCGCACCGGTAGTCACTTCCGACGAAAGGTTCTGATATGGCCCCCGAGGTTCTCCTCGCGGCAGAAGAGAAGATGAACCCTCTTCTCCCCGCGTGGCCCGAGGTCATCATCGGCCTGCTCTGCTTCTTCATCGTCTTCGGCATCCTCGGCAAGAAGCTCCTCCCCAGCATCGAGAAGGTGCTGGGGGAGCGCCGCGACGCCATCGAAGGCGGCATGAAGCGCGCGGAGACCGCTCAGGCCGAGGCCCAGGCCCTGCTGGAGCAGTACCGCGCCGAGCTCGCCGAGGCGCGCCACGAGGCCGCTCGGATCACCGAGCACGCCCGTGAGCAGGGCGCTGTCCTGATCAACGAGATGCGCGAGGAGGGCCAGCGCCAGCGCGAGGCCATCGTCGCCGCCGGCCACGCCCAGATCGAGGCCGACAAGAAGCAGGCGACCGCGGTCCTTCGCCAGGACGTCGGCTCGCTGGCCTCCCAGCTGGCCTCCCGCATCGTCGGCGAGTCGCTGGAGGACCACGCCCGCCAGAGCGGTGTCATCGACCGCTTCCTGGACGAGCTCGAGTCCAAGGCCGCTGCTGCCCAGGGTGCGTCCAAGTGATCGGCGCGAGCCGTGAGGCACTCGCCGCCGGCCGCGAGAACCTGGAGAGCCTGACCGACAACACCTCGGTGGACGCGGCCAAGCTCGCCGAGGAACTCGCCGCCGTCACCGCGCTGCTGGACCGCGAGGTCTCGCTGCGCCGCGTCCTGACCGACCCCGCGCGGTCCGGTCAGGACAAGGCCCGGCTGGTCGCCTCGCTGCTGAACGGCCAGGTCTCCGGCGAGAGCGTCGACCTGGTCTCCGGCCTGGTCCGCTCGCGCTGGTCGGGCCCGCGCGACCTGGTCGACGCGGTCGAGGAACTCGCCGCGTACGCCGAGGTCATCGCCGCCGACAAGGCGGGTGCGCTGGACGACGTCGAGGACGAGCTGTTCCGCTTCGGCCGGGTGGTGGCGGGTTCGCACGAGCTGCGCGCCGCGCTGACCGAGCCGAAGGCCGACGCCGCAGCCAAGGCGGGGTTGGTCCGCAAGCTCCTCGGCGGCCGCGCCAACGCGGGCACCGTCCGCCTGGTCACCAGCCTGGTCACCAACCCGCGTGGCCGTAGCCTGGAAGGTGGCCTGGAGTCCTACTCCAAGCTCGCCGCCTCCCGGCGGGGCCGCGTGGTGGCCCTGGTCACCAGCGCGATCCCGCTGTCGGACGTCCAGAAGCAGCGCCTCGCCGCCGCCCTGGCCGGCCTGTACGGCCGGCAGGTCCACCTGAACATCGACGTGGACCCGACGGTCCAGGGCGGTGTCCGGGTCCAGATCGGCGACGAGATCATCGACGGCACCGTCGCGAGCCGCCTCGAGGGCGCGCGCCAGGGCCTCGAAGGCTGAGCACCAGCACTATCCGACCCTCGGTCGGGCGTCGGTCCACACCAGGTGGGCCGGCAAAACGTACGGCCGGTTCACCCGACCCGGCCGAGAGTCGAGCACTTGCGGCCCTCAATGGCGGGCCGAGGATCGCAAACTAGGAGAGCAGGGAAGCCTGATGGCGGAGCTTACGATCCGTCCGGAGGAGATCCGGGACGCGCTGGCCGACTTTGTCCAGTCGTACCAGCCGGACGCGGCCTCGCGTGAAGAGGTCGGCACGGTCACCGAGGCCATGGACGGTATCGCCAAGGTCGAGGGTCTGCCCTCGGTCATGGCCAACGAGCTGCTGAAGTTCGAGGACGGCACCCTCGGCCTCGCGCTGAACCTCGACACCCGCGAGATCGGTGTCGTCGTCCTCGGTGAGTTCTCGGGCATCGAAGAGGGCCAGACGGTGCAGCGCACCGGCGAGGTCCTCTCCGTCCCGGTCGGCGACGGCTACCTCGGCCGCGTCGTGGACCCGCTGGGCAACCCGATCGACGGCCTGGGCGAGATCACGGCCACCGGCCGCCGCGCCCTGGAGCTGCAGGCCCCCGGCGTCATGGCCCGCAAGTCGGTCAAGCAGCCGCTGCAGACCGGCATCAAGGCCATCGACGCGATGACCCCGATCGGCCGCGGCCAGCGCCAGCTGATCATCGGTGACCGCCAGACCGGCAAGACCGCCGTCGCCGTCGACACGATCATCAACCAGCGCGACAACTGGCGCTCGGGCGACCCGGAGAAGCAGGTCCGCTGCATCTACGTCGCCGTGGGCCAGAAGGGCTCCACCATCGCGTCCGTCCGCGGCGCCCTGGAGGAGGCCGGCGCGCTGGAGTACACCACCATCGTGGCCGCTCCCGCCTCCGACCCGGCCGGCTTCAAGTACCTCGCCCCGTACACCGGTTCGGCCATCGGCCAGGAGTGGATGTACGACGGCAAGCACGTCCTCATCGTCTTCGACGACCTGTCGAAGCAGGCCGAGGCGTACCGTTCCGTCTCCCTGCTGCTGCGCCGCCCGCCGGGCCGCGAGGCGTACCCGGGTGACGTCTTCTACCTGCACTCCCGCCTGCTGGAGCGCTGCGCCAAGCTGAACGACGCCCTCGGCGGCGGCTCGATGACCGGTCTGCCGATCATCGAGACCAAGGCCAACGACGTCTCGGCGTACATCCCGACCAACGTCATCTCGATCACCGACGGCCAGTGCTTCCTGGAGTCCGACCTGTTCAACGCCGGCATCCGCCCGGCCGTGAACGTCGGCATCTCGGTCTCCCGCGTCGGTGGCTCCGCCCAGATCAAGGCCATGCGCTCGGTCGCCGGCCGCCTGCGCCTCGACCTCGCCCAGTACCGCGAGCTGGAGGCGTTCGCCGCCTTCGGTTCCGACCTGGACGCGGCCTCGAAGGCCCAGCTGGAGCGCGGTGCCCGCATGGTCGAGCTGCTCAAGCAGGGCCAGTACCAGCCGTTCCCGGTCGAGGAGCAGGTCGTCTCCATCTGGGCCGGCACCACCGGCCAGCTGGACGACGTCCCGGTGGCGGACATCCGCCGCTTCGAGCGCGAGTTCCTGGACAACGTCCGCCTGGAGCACAAGGGCATCCTGGCCGGCATCGTCGAGACCGGCCTGCTGGAGCAGGGCACGATCGACGCGCTGACCGCCGCGATCACGTCCTTCAAGCAGGGCTTCACCACGGCTGACGGCAAGCTGCTCTCCGAGCAGGCCTGAGTCCGGTAGCGAGGGAAAGGACGTAACGACCCATGGGAGCACAGCTTCGGGTCTACAAGCGCCGCATCCGCTCCGTCACCGCGACGAAGAAGATCACCAAGGCGATGGAGATGATCTCCGCGTCGCGCATCGTCAAGGCGCAGCGCGCGGTGGCCGCCTCCACTCCGTACGCCGACGAGCTCACCCGCGCGGTGACCGCGGTGGCCACCCGGTCCACCGCGAAGCACCCGCTGACCACCGAGAACCCGAACGCCTCGCGCGCCGCCGTCCTGCTGATCACGGCGGACCGCGGCCTGGCGGGCGGCTACTCGACCAACGCCATCAAGCAGTCGCTGGCGCTCGCCGCCCGCCTCCGCGAAGAGGGCAAGGAAGTGGTCACGTACATCGTCGGCCGCAAGGGCGTGGGCTACTACGGCTTCCGCAACCTGGCGGTGGCGAACTCCTGGACCGGCTTCTCCGACAAGCCGACCTACGGGGACGCCAAGACGGTCGCGGCGGACCTGATCGCGGCCTTCACCGCGGAGAGCGGCGGCGTGGACGAGCTGCACCTGGTGTCGACCGAGTTCGTGTCGATGCTGACGCAGAACGCCGTGGACGCCCGCCTGCTGCCGCTGAAGCTCGACGAGGTCGAGCTGAGCGACGGGGCGCCGGCCAAGAACCAGATCTTCCCGCTGTACGACTTCGAACCGTCGGCGGAGGGCGTCCTGGACGCGCTGCTGCCGCGGTACGTCGAGAGCCGGATCTACAACGCGCTGCTGCAGTCGGCTGCCTCCGAGCACGCCGCCCGCCGCCGCGCCATGAAGAGCGCGACGGACAACGCCGGCGAGCTCATCAAGTCGCTGACGCGGCTTGCCAACTCGGCCCGTCAGGCCGAGATCACCCAGGAAATCAGCGAGATCGTGGGCGGCGCGAACGCGCTGGCCGACGCTAGCGCGGGGAGCGAATGAGTATGACCACCACTGTTGAGCCGACCACGGCGACGGGCCGCGTCGCGCGGGTCATCGGCCCGGTCGTCGACGTGGAGTTCCCCGTCGACGCCATTCCGGACATGTTCAACGCCCTGCACGTCGAGGTGGACAACCCCGACGGCTCGGGCAAGAAGACCCTGACCCTCGAGGTCGCCCAGCACCTCGGCGACGGCCTGGTCCGCGGCATCTCGATGCAGCCGACCGACGGCCTGGTCCGCGGTTCGCAGGTCACCGACACCGGTGCGGCGATCTCCGTCCCGGTCGGCCAGATCACCAAGGGCAAGGTGTTCAACGCCCTCGGCGAGGTGCTGAACGTCGACAAGGCCGAGTTCGAGTCCCAGGTGCAGGTCAAGTGGCCGATCCACCGCAAGGCCCCGAACTTCTCCGAGCTCGAGTCGAAGACCGAGATGTTCGAGACCGGCATCAAGGTCATCGACCTGCTCACCCCGTACGTGCAGGGCGGCAAGATCGGTCTGTTCGGTGGTGCCGGTGTCGGCAAGACCGTTCTGATCCAGGAGATGATCTACCGCGTCGCCGAGAACTTCGGTGGTGTGTCGGTGTTCGCCGGTGTCGGCGAGCGCACCCGTGAGGGCAACGACCTCATCGACGAGATGGTCGACTCGGGCGTCCTGGACAAGACCGCGCTGGTCTTCGGCCAGATGGACGAGCCCCCGGGCACCCGTCTGCGCGTCGCGCTCTCCGCGCTGACCATGGCGGAGTACTTCCGCGACGTCGAGAAGCAGGACGTGCTCCTCTTCATCGACAACATCTTCCGGTTCACCCAGGCCGGTTCCGAGGTGTCGACCCTGCTCGGCCGCATGCCCTCCGCGGTGGGCTACCAGCCGAACCTGGCCGACGAGATGGGCCTCCTGCAGGAGCGCATCACCTCGACCCGCGGTCACTCGATCACCTCGATGCAGGCGATCTACGTCCCCGCGGACGACCTGACCGACCCGGCGCCGGCCACCACCTTCGCCCACCTGGACGCGACCACCGTTCTGTCGCGCCCGATCTCGGAGAAGGGCATCTACCCGGCCGTCGACCCGCTGGACTCCACGTCCCGCATCCTCGACCCGCGGTACATCACCACGCTGCACTACGACACCGCGGTGCGCATCAAGGGGATCCTGCAGAAGTACAAGGACCTCCAGGACATCATCGCGATCCTCGGCATCGACGAGCTGTCCGAGGAGGACAAGGTCACGGTGCAGCGGGCCCGCCGCATCGAGCGCTTCCTCTCGCAGAACACCTACGTGGCGAAGCAGTTCACCGGCGTCGACGGCTCGACCGTTCCGCTGTCGGAGACCATCGAGGCGTTCAACGCGATCGCGGACGGCAAGTACGACCACGTCCCGGAGCAGGCCTTCTTCATGTGCGGTGGCATCGACGACCTCGAGCGCAACGCCGCCGAGCTGCTGAAGAAGTAACCGCCAGGCCGGTTGCACGGCAGACCGAACCGTTGAGGGGTGGTCCCCGGCTCTCCGTCGGGGGCCACCCCTCACCGCTGGATCTGCTGTGATCCCGGTCATTTACGCGGTCTTGGTTTCGTCCCGGGGCCGCGTGACCGTTATTCTTACCGAAACTGCCGAGATCGCCGCCCGTTCGCCCGGGTGCCCGAGGACCGGCAAGAGCCAAGGAGCCCACGTTGGCTGAGCTGCACGTCGAGCTGGTCGCAGCCGACCGCAAGGTGTGGTCCGGTGCGGCCACCATCGTTGTCGCCCGTACGGCCTCCGGTGACACCGGCATCATGCCGGGCCACACCCCGGTGCTGAGCGTGCTGGAGACCGGTCCGGTCACCATCCGCACCACCGACCAGGGGACGGTCGTCGCCGCGGTGCACGGCGGTTTCATCTCGTTCGCCGACAACAAGCTGTCGATCCTCGCCGAGATCGCCGAGCTGGCCGACGAGATCGACGTCGCCCGCGCCGAGCGCGCCCTGGAGAACGCCCGCGCCGACACGGACTCGCACGCCGAGCGCCGCGCCGAGGTCCGCCTGCTCGCCGCCGGCGGGCTCAAGGCGAGCCACTGAGCCTGATCTCGACGACGGTCCCGGGGACGCCTGGAGCGTGACCCCGGGACCGTCGCATCAGTTGGTAGGAACGGGCGGTCGTGCGTCGACCGCCACGGGGACGAAGGCAGCGAGGAGGTAGGTGAGCATGGTCCTCGCCCTTGTGCTGTGCGCGGTGGTGGTGGTGGTCCTCGGCATCGCCGGGCTGGTCGGCTTCGCGGTGCGCCGCCGCCTCATCCAGCGGGTGGGCGGCACCTTCGACTGCTCCTACCGCCTCAAAATGCCGGCCGACGCCTCCACGCAGCCGGATCTCGACGAGAACGGCCGACCCACCTCCGCCCCGGTCCCGCAGACCGACGGCAAGGGGTGGGTTTTTGGTATCGGCCGCTACAGCGGCGACTCGATCGAGTGGTTCCGGGTCTTCTCCTACGCGCCCCGGCCGCGCCGGGTGCTGCCGCGCACCGAGATCGAGGTGCTGGGCCGCCGCTACCCGCAGGGCCAGGAGGAACTCGCCCTGCTGTCCGGCTCGGTGGTGCTGCGCTGCCTGCACAGGGGCGCCCCGCTGGAGCTGGCGATGAGCGACGACGCGCTGACCGGCTTCCTGGCCTGGCTGGAGGCGGCGCCCCCCGGACAGAGGGTCAACGTCGCGTGATGTTCGGCTCAGTGAGCTGTCGTTAACACCGCTCGGCGTGCCCGCTAGGCTGCGGGCATGGTGAACCTGACGCGCATCTACACCCGGACCGGGGACGACGGCACGACCGCGCTCGGCGACATGAGCCGGACCACGAAGACCGACCCCCGGCTGATCGCGTACGCGGACACCAACGAGGCCAACGCGGCGCTCGGCGTGGCACTGGCCGCCGGGCAGTTGGACGACGAGCTGGCCGCGGTGCTGACCCGGATCCAGAACGACCTGTTCGACGTCGGCGCGGACCTGGCCACCCCGATCGTCGAGGACCCGAAGTACCCGCCGCTGCGGGTCGAGCAGTCGTACGTGGACCGGCTGGAGGCCGACTGCGACCGGTTCCTGGCGGAGCTGGAGAAGCTGCGCAGCTTCATCCTGCCCGGCGGGACGCCCGGCGCGGCGTACCTGCACCTGGCGTGCACGGTGGTGCGGCGGGCCGAGCGGGCGACCTGGGCGGCGATCGAGGCGCACGGGGAGAGCGTCAACCCGCTGACCGCCAAGTACCTCAACCGGCTGTCCGACCTGCTGTTCATCCTGGCCCGCACCGCCAACAAGGAGCGCGGCGACGTGCTGTGGGTGCCCGGCGAGAACCGCTGACGCAGATCACACCCCCTCCGGCACAGATCACACCGCCGGACCGCACCACGGCGGGCGCGCTCCCACTAGAGTCCGGCGAGAGCGCCGCCGCTCCCGCGGGCGGTCCGCACCGCCCGGTGCGGGGCGTTCTGGGCGGCCGGGTGAGTTTGCTCACGGTCCGCCCCGCAGACGGGTGATTTGGGCGGTAATCGAGCGTAGGTGTGAGGTGATCCTGCGTATATTCCCTCGGACGGGTGAAGTTGAGGGACAGTCCGGCGGGTGACAGCAACCTGCGGAACTGGTTCGCCGTCAGATTCAGGAAGGGGCCGGTGCGCGGACACGGCCCCGCGGGGCGCGGACGTTCCCCGAGGTGCGAGCGGCGCCGTGGAGCGGACGTACGGCGGACGGCCGAGGAGGAGGACAGCATGCGCATCACCGGCGACCACGCCGAACTGGCCATCGAAGGGCGGCTCGACGTGCGCAGCGCCGCCGACGCCAGGGCGCTGCTGCACGCCGCCGTCGACGGCGGCGAGGGGGACCTCGTCCTCGACCTCGGACGCCTGGAGTTCTGGGACGCCACCGGACTCGGCGTCATCATGGGCACCCACCGCCGGGCCGGCCGGGTCGGCCGCCGGCTGGTCCTGCGGGACGTGCCGGTGCAGCTGCAGCGCCTGCTGGTCGCCACCCGGCTGCACCGGATCCTCGCGGTCGAGGGTGCCGTACCGGACCCCTGCGGGACGGGCCTCCCCGCGCTCGGCTAGCCGGGCGGCCCGAGTCCGGCGCTTCGTGTGCGGACCGGCTAGGCGCCGGAACCACCCCTGTGTGGTGACCCGCTCCGCCCGTGTGGGAAAGTCTCCGCTCAGGTGTCCGAGTGGCGGGGAGCAGCGACGTGGGTCAGCCGAGCGGGGAGTTCCGGGGGGACGGGGTCCGTCCGCGGAGCGGGGAACTGGTCAGCGGGGAACGGTTGGTGGTGGTCGGCGGGCCCGAGGGCTCGGAGGCCCGGCACTGCCCGGACGAGTGGATGCCCCAGCCCCGGCGGATCCGCGGCCTGGTGCAGGCCCGGCCCGAACTCGGCCCCAGCCCGGCCGTGGGCCCGCTCGCCCTCGGCTCCGGCCCGGCCGACCTGCGGCTGCTGGACCGCGAGGCCGACATCGAGGCCCTGGTCGAGCAGCTCCGCGCGGGCCGCTCGGTCCAACTCGTCGGCCAGGCCGGCTCGGGCCGCTCCGCACTGCTCGCCGCCGTCGCCGAAGCGGCCGCCGAACTCGCCCCGGACGGCGTGGTGCGGCTCAGCGGCTACCGCCGGAGCGTCCCCGACCTGCTGCAGGAGCTCTTCTCCGTCACCCACCAGGCCCCCGACTTCCGGCCCGACCGGGAACAGCTCGCCGAACTGCTGGCCGGCGTCGCCGCGGTCGTCGTGATCGACGACGTCGAACCGGGCGGCGAGGAGCTGGAGGAACTGCTCGCCCTCGCCCCCGAGTGCGCCTTCCTGATCGCCGCCGCCCCCGGCAGCCCGCCGCCCGTACCCGGCTCGCGGCTGCGCGACCACCTGGTCGCCGGCCTGTCCCGCCCCGCCTGCCTGACCCTCGCCGCCCGGCTCGCCGGCCGCCCGCTCGACGAGGCCGAACGGGCCTGGGCGGTCGACCTGTGGTTCGAGTCCGAGGGCCTGCCGCTGCGCTTCGTCCGGGCCGCCGCCCTGCTGCGCCAGCGCGACGTCACGGTCGACGCCCTGGTCGCCGCCCAGGAGGAGCGCCGCAGCCTGTTCGGAACCGTCCAGGAGTACGAACTGCCCCGGGACCCGGCCGAGTTGGAACGCGAACTGCGCCGACAGGTGCCGCTGCCCTCGGTCGGGGAGAGCGCCGCGCCCGCCCGCCGCCTGGTGCAGGGGCTGAGCGAATCCGCCCGGCTGGTGCTGCGGCTCGCCCTCGCCCTCGACGGCGAGTGCCCGACCGCCCCGCACCTGCCCGCGCTGATCGACGTCGGACTCGGCGAGAGCGCCCTGCAGGAACTCGTCGACGCCGGACTCGCCGTCTCGGTCGGCGGCCACCACCGCCTCACCGAAGGCGTCCTGGACGCGCTGCTGCCCGAGGTCGAGGACGACAGCAACGGCCTGCCCGCCCCGTTCGCCCCCGGCGGGATCGCCCACGGCGCCGCCGAACACCTCGCCTGGTGGGTCGGGCACGCCTCGGTGTCGACCCGTCAGGTCGCCGCCGAGGCCGAGGTGATCCTCGCCGTGCTGCTCGCCGAACGGGACGCCGACCGCCCCGAGGAAGTGCTCCGGCTCGCCCGGACCGCCGCCCCCGCGCTCGCCCTGTCGCTGCGCTGGGGCGCCTGGGAACGCGCCCTGCAACTCGGACTGGAGGCCGCCAGGATGCTCGGCGCCACCGCCGAACAGGGCTGGTTCCACCACGAGCTGGGCGTGTACGCGC
>NZ_JBHUWH010000090.1:0-21899 GCF_042670125.1 Kitasatospora sp. NPDC057198
CAACAAGATAAAAACACCTATCGTCCGCGAGGTACATCGGCCGTCAGTTCCAGATGCCGGTGATGTCGGCGGCGGAGGCGGCGTTGCCCGCGTGGGTGCTCAGGCCCGCCAGGTCCTCCAGGGTGCGCAGCACGTTGTAGTGGTTGTAGGTGGTGGAGCTGGTGGAGCCCGGGGTGACGTGCTGGCCGTAGAGCACGGTCGGGATCCGGTTGCCGGAGAGGCTGTTGTCCTCGTCGAAGGTGACGACCAGGATGCTGTTGTGGGTCTTCGCCCAGGTCGCGTAGGCGCCCAGGTTGTTCTTGATCCAGTTGTCGCCGGTGGTCACCGAGCAGTCGTGCATGTCGTTGCACAGGTTCGGCACCACGAAGGAGACCTTCGGCAGCGCGGTGTAGTCGGTCGGGAACTGCGCCATGGTGTACGCGGTGCCGGTCGGCACGTTGGAGAAGCCGAACCACGGGTTGTGCTTCTGCGCGTACTTGGTGCTGGAGTTGGAGCAGACGGTGGAGCCCTGGCTGGGCAGGCCCTCGTTGTACGAGCCCCAGGACTTGCCCGCGGCGATCAGCTCGGAGGCCAGGTTCGGGGCGCTCTTCGAGCCGACGCCGACGCAGCTGTCGTCCGTGCGGCCCTGGTTGGAGCCGGAGAACAGCATGTAGTAGTTCGGCTCGGACGGGTGGGTCAGGCCGTGGGACTGGGTCAGGTTGGCGCCGCCGGCCACCAGCGTGCCGTTCAGGTACGGGGCGCTGGAGCTGCCGACGACCTGGCTGTACGCGTGGTTCTCCATCACCACGACGACCACGTGGTCGGGGGCGGGCAGGCCGGCGGCCTGCGCGGTGGAGCCGGTCGCGGCCCACAGGCCGAGCGAGGCGGCGGCGAGGGCGACGGTGCTGCCGATCGCGGTCAGGCGGCGCTTGGCGCGGCGGTCGGGCTGAACGGACATGGCGGAGGTCCTCCGGGGGTGCAATGTACGGGACAAGGGCGATGGAGCGCCGGAAACGCTAGGGCCGGCCCCGTGACGGCCGAATGCCGCGCGACGTGAAGAACAGGCGAACGGTTGGCTGTGCAACTTCGGCCCCCCGGCGGTTTTCGGCCAGCCGCGCGACGCTTCTCACAGCTGTCCCGATTGACCCTGCTCGGGCGGACATGGTGGGATTCCCACGGCCCGGCGGCGGCACCGGCACGGGCCCGCACGGAGCGGAACGGACGGGAGGGCCGGGCGTGTCGGACGGCGCACCCCACCACCCGGCGCACGCCCCCCGCGTGGTGCTCGGCCTCGGCCTGCGGCGCGGCACCCCCGCCGCCGAGGTGCTCCGCGCCGCCGACGCGGCCCTCGCCGCCCTCGGCCTCGACCGCACCGCCGTCACCCGGGCCGCCACCCTGGACAGCAAACTGTTCGAACCCGGACTGTGCGCCGCCGTACGGGAGTTGGGCGTCCCGCTGACCGGCCACCCGGCCGCCGTACTGGCCGCCGCCGAGGTGCCCGGCGGCTCCGCCCGGGTCGCCGCCGCGGTCGGCACCCCCAGCGTCGCCGAGGCCGCCGCGCTCGTCACGGCCGGGCCCGGCGCACGCCTGCTCGCCCCGCGCACCGCCACCGCCTCGGCCACCGCGGCACTCGCCGCCCCGCCCCCGGACCGCCCGGCCCCGCCCCCAGGAGGACAACAGGTGAACCAGCAGCCCGATCTGCGCCATCACGGCGACGCCGAAGTGCGCGCCGCCGGGCTGGTCGACCTCGCCGTCAACGTCCGCACCGGCACCCCGCCGCCCTGGCTGCACACCCACCTCGCCGCCACCCTCACCGGCCTCGCCGCCTACCCGGACGGCACCGCCGCCCGCGCCGCGGTCGCCGCCCGGCACGGCCGCCCGGCCGGCGAGGTGCTGCTCACCGCGGGCGCGGCCGAGGCGTTCGTGCTGCTCGCCCGCGTCCTGCGGCCGCGCCGGGCGGTGGTCGTGCACCCGCAGTTCACCGAACCCGAGGCCGCGCTGCGCGACGCCGGGCACCCCGTCCACCGCGTCCTCCTCACCCCGGAGCAGGGCTTCCGCCTCCTGCCCGGGGCGGTCCCCGAGGACGCCGACCTGGTGGTGGTCGGCAACCCCACCAACCCCACCTCCGTCCTCCACCCGGCCGCCGCCCTCGCCGAACTGGCCCGGCCCGGCCGCACCCTGGTCGTCGACGAAGCCTTCATCGACACCGACCCCGGGGAGACCCAGAGCCTCGCCGCCGTCCGCGACCTGCCCGGCGACGTCGTCGTGCTGCGCAGCCTCACCAAGACCTGGGGCCTGGCCGGCCTGCGGATCGGCTACCTGCTCGCCCCCGCCCCGCTGGTCGCCGCACTCGCCGCCGCGCAACCGCTCTGGCCGGTCTCCACGCCCGCGCTGGCCGCCGCCGAGATCTGCTCCGCCCCCGCGGCCCTCGCCGAGGCCGAGCAGGCCGCCCGCACCACCGCCGCCCACCGCGCCCACCTGCTGGCCGGCCTCGCCACCGTCCCCGGCCTGCGCGTCCACGGCACCCCGGCGTCCTCCTTCGTCCTGGTCCACCTCCCCGGCGCCACCGCCGTCCGCGCCCGCCTGCGCGAAGCCGGCTACGCCGTCCGCCGCGGCGACACCTTCCCCGGCCTCGGCCCCGACTGGCTCCGCATCGCGGTCCGCGACCCGGCCACCACCGACGCCTTCCTCAAAGCCCTGCGGGAGCATGCACCACCAGGGGCTCGGGGAACGGCGAGTCCATGCTGCTGACGGCCGGAGCCCATCGAAGGTCCGTGCTGCTGCGTGTCTTTGACGGAACCGGAAGCCAATGCGCGCCCCGGCAGTGAACGTCTCGCAGCCTGGGCCTCGCCGTTCCCCGAGCCCCTGGTGGTGCACCCTGGCGGGGGCTCTCGCTCTCAGTGGAGCGTGATCGTGTCCCCGACCCCGATCGTCCCCGGTGTCACGACCTGCGCGTACACGCCGACGCACGGCAGTGGCGGCATGTCGGGCAGGGGCCGGACCCGGTTCTCCCGGGCGGGGCGGCGCAGGGCCTCCGGGTCGGTGGGGAGCGGGCCGTGCGCGAGGGTGGGGATCGCGCAGCGCGGGGTCGCGGCGATGACGCGCAGCCGCAGTTCCGGGCCGACGGCGAGTTCGCGGCCGACCCAGCCGTTCTCGGCGTACGGCTCGCCGCCGCCGTCGACCACCAGGTTGGGCCGGTAGCGGGCGGCGGGGGTGCCGGCCAGGCTCGCGGTGGTGACCAGGTGCAGCGGGGCGAAGTCGAAGAAGCTGCCGGGTTCGGCGGCCGATCCGAACTCCTGGACGGTGTGCTCGACTTCGGCGTCGATCCCGGCGGCGAGCACCTGTTCGGGCACCGATCGGTGCAGCACCGCGCCGTCCGGCCGCCGCGAGATCAGCCGGACGGGGCGGCCGAGCAGCGCGGAGATCCCGGCGTCGTCGAGGGTGGCGCCGTCCGGTCCGGTGATCCGCACGCCGCCGTCGGTGTGTTCCGCGCGGAGGGTGAGCAGGCGGCGCCAGGTGCGGGGTTCCTTGGCGCTGGCGATCCGGCCGTCGGTGAGGTCGAGCAGGGCGTGCCGGCGGTCGCCGTCGAGGCCGTGCGCGTCGATCCGGGCCCGGTCGACCTGCTCGCCGAGCAGTGACTTGACGGGGTGGCGGTGCAGTGCGGTGACGATCAACTCCGGTTCGCCTCCGCCCAGTCGGTGAGGACGGCGAAGTCCGCGGGGCGCAGCCCGTACCGGTGGTCGACGGTCAGGGTGAGCGCGGGGGCGGGGTGGTGGGCGGCGATCCAGGCGGTGTCCTGCGGCGCTATCTCGTCGTCGACCCAGGCGAACGGCCGTCCGGCGGCGTGGGCGACCAGGTGGCGGGTCTTCCAGTGCAGCCCGTCCGGGTCGCCGTGGTGCATGGACGGCCAGTCCACGTACGGGAGTTGGGGCAGGCCGAGGAGTGGGGCGAGGTGCTCGTTGGCCTCGTCCTTCCAGGTGGTGGCCCAGATCAGCTCGTAGGGCAGGGCGAGCAGCGCGGGCCCGTGGTCGGGGTGCAGCCAGACCCGCAGCGGCTTGGGGTTGCGGATGCCCGCGGCGAGCTGGCGTTCGCGCCAACTGCGCACGGGGACGCGGTGGGTGAGGTACCCCTCGGGTCGGCGGTAGGGGCTGCCGACGTACGGGGCGAGCGGGCCGTCGACGTCGAGCATCAGCAGCGGGCGGGTCATTCGGCCTCCCGGGTGGTGAGCCAGCGGCGGGCGGCGGCGATCCGGCGGCCGGTGCTGGGGTGGGTGGCGAGCAGCAGTTCGACGGCTCGGGGCGGGTACGGGTCGGCGACGTTGGCGACCGCGAGGCGGCGCTGCATGGCGATGAACTGCTCGGCGTCGCCGGTGAGTTCGAGGGCGTGCCGGTCGGCGCGGGCTTCGATCCGGCGGCTGGCGGCGCACTGCGCGGGGGTGCTGAGCGCGCCGAGCAGGGCGGCCAGCGCGGCCAGCAGCGGCAGCGAGCGCGGGCTCTGGGCCTCGACGACCCCGGCCGCGTCCAGCAGCGGGCGCCAGGCGAGCAGCGCGGCCAGCACGGGGACGGCGACGGCCGCGCCGAGCGCGCCGAGGACGGTGCCGGTGAGCACGTCCCGGTGTTTGACGTGGCCGAGTTCGTGGGCGGCGACGAGTTCGATCTCGCGCGGCTCGGCGGTGGTCAGCAGGGTGTCGTAGACGACGATCCGCCGGGTCGGGCCGAAGCCGGAGACGTACGCGTTCAGCGCGGTGGTGCGGCGGGAGGCGTCGGCGACCAGCACGTCGCGCACCGCGATGCCGTCACGGCGGGCCAACTCCAGCAGGGCGGTGCGCAGTTCGCCGTCGGGCAGCGGGGAGAAGCGGTTGAACAGCGGCTCGAGGAGCAGCGGGTGCAGGAAGGACAGCGCGACGGTCAGCAGCGCGGCGGCGGCCGCGGCGGGCAGCCACCAGCGGCCGGGCGACCATCCGATCAGCGCGTACAGGCCGAGCGCGAGCGGCAGGAACAGGGCGAGCGTGACGGCGGTGCCGCGCAGCGCGTCCACCGCCCAGCCGGCCCAGCCCTGGGTGACCAGGCCGTACCGGGCGGAGGCCACCCGGACCTCGGCCGAGAACGGCAGCGTCACCACCCGGCCGAGCAGCACCAGCGCCGCCGCGCCCGCCAGCACCTCTGCTGCCCAACTGCCGCCGAACCAGCCGCCGACGGTGCCCACCAGGCCCGCCCCGGCGGCCGTGAACCCGAGGACGGCGCTCAGCGCGAGCGAGGCCAGCTGCCCGCCCAGTGCCCAGGGCAGCCGGGAGCGGCGCAGCGCCCGGCCGCGCTCCCGCTCCTGCGGGGTGAAGTCGCCCTCGGCGGGCGCGGTGTCAGTCACGGGACCAGCGTAGGGCGCCGCGCACCCGGTTATCCGGCCGCGCGCAGGGCGGCCGCGAACCAGGCGAACACGGGGGCCAGTCCGGGCGGGGCGGGCCAGCCGTTGATCCGGGCCAGCAGGGCCCAGTAGCGCTCGGCCCGGGGGTCGGCGGCCACCTCCAGGCGGCGCAGGATCCAGCCGCGCAGCGCGGCGTCGTCCGGGCGGCCGAACACCTCGGCGTAGCGGGCGGTCAGTCCGGCGACCGCGGCGTCGGCGGCGGGGGTGCCGGGGGCGGTGCCGGCGGCGAGCGCGGCGCCCACCACCTCCCGTACCCGTTCGGTGAGTTCGTGGTGCAGGCCGGTGGTGTCGCCCTCGGCGCGCTGCTCGGCCTGGTAGGCGGCCATCCGCCGCAGGGCGGCCCGGAAGTCCTGGTCGGCGGTGAGTTCGGCGAGTTCGGCCCAGGCGGTGAGCTGTTCGGTGCTCGGGTCCTCGGGCAGTTCGGGGACGGCCGCGCGCAGCGCCGCGACGAGTTCGGGGTTGGCGTCGGCGGTGCCGAAGGTGTCGTCGACGAACTCCTCGATCAGGCGGCGGCGCTCCTCGGCGGACAGTCGGACCAGGCGGTGCATCAACGCGGTCTCCTCGGAGTCGGTTCCGTGTTCGGCGACGGCCCGCAGCACGGCGCGCTGCCGGCGCAGCGTACGGATCCGCAGGTCGATGGCACCGGCGTGTGCCCGGGCCACCTCGGCGAGGCTCTCCTCGCGTTCCAGGACCCGCCGCACCGCGTCCAGCCCCAGCCCCAACTCGCGCAGCGTGCGCACGAGTTCGAGCCGGGCCAGGGCCTCGGCGCCGTACCGCCGGTAGCCGGCCGCGGTGCGGTCGGTGAACGGCACCAGGCCGGTGTCCGAGTAGTACCTGATGGCCTTCACCGTCAACCCGGTACGCCGCGCCAGCGCGCCGATGCTCAGCAGCCCGTCGTCGTCCATGCCCACCACCCTGCCGTCTCCCCCGGGGGGAGACTCAAGCGGCGGCGTCCGCCGGGCCGTCGGCCGTACCGGCGCGGGGCGGGCACGGCGCGCCGGATCCCGGCGCCGTACGCGACCACCGCCGCCAGGTACCGCAAGGCCGTTCTTCCCCCGTCCGGCGTGCGCGCCCCGGGCCCTCCGGCGGCGCGGCCGGATCCTAGCCAGCCCGACGCCCTTGCTGCGAAAGGGTTTTCCGCGTCCGAGCCGCCGGGCGTGACAAACCGCTCGAACCGGGCGGAGCGGTCGGCCTACGATGGCCGGATGGTCGAGGAGAGTCTGCGGGTCGCCCTGGAGTTCCGCCGCGCCTTCGCCCGGCGGCAGGCCGCCGAGGTGGTGGAGCTGCCGGGCGGGTTCGGGGTGCTGAGCACGGAGTTCGCGTACTCGCACGAGCACAACCAGCTGGTGCTGGACACGCCGCCGAGCGGGACGGACGTGGCGGGGCTGGCCGAGGAGGTGCTCGGGCACCTGGGCCACCGGCGGATCTCGGTGTTCGACGACGCCTCGGCGCTGGCCCTCGCGCCGGGGCTGGCGGCGGCCGGTTACCGGCACGAGACCGAGGTGGTGATGGTGCACCGGGGTCCGCTGCCGGCCGGTGGCGGCGCCGGGCCGGTCGCGCCGGACGAGCTGGCCCCGGCGCTGGAGCGGCAGTGGCGGCACTGGCTGCCGTGGGCGCCGGACGACTCGATCGCCCAGTTGGTGAACCGGCGCGCCGCCCGCGCGGCGGGCGCCGAGCGGGTGCTGACGCTGGCCGCCCGGGGGGCCGGCGGCGAGTTCGGCTCCTGGGCCGACCTGTACCAGGACGCCGCGGGCACCGCCCAGATCGAGGACCTGGCCACCGCCGAGGAGCACCAGCGCCGCGGCCTGGCCGACGCCGTCCTGGCCACTGCGCTGCGGCTGGCCGCCGACCGGGCCCCCGACGGCCTGCGCTTCCTGGTCGCCGACGCCGAGGACTGGCCCCGGCACTGGTACGCCCGGCGCGGTTTCGTCCCGGTCGGCCGCACCCACGGCTTCGTGCTGTCCTGAGCGCCCCGCCGGGCGGCCCGGAACGACGACGGCGCCCGCCGTCCCCCTCGCGGGGAGCGGCGGGCGCCGTCGTGCAGTGCGCGTACCGGGCGGATCAGACCTGGCCGGCCTTCTCCAGGGCCTCGCAGCAGGTGTTGATCAGCAGGCGGGTGACCACGTACGGGTCGACGTTCGCGTTCGGGCGGCGGTCCTCGATGTAGCCCTTCTGCTCCACCTCGACCTGCCACGGGATGCGGACCGAGGCGCCGCGGTTGGACACGCCGTAGGAGTAGACGTTCCACGGGGCGGTCTCGTGCTTGCCGGTCAGGCGGGACTCGATGTCGTCGCCGTACTGGGTGACGTGCTCCAGCACCTTCTCCTGGGAGGCGCCGAGCGACTCGCAGGCGGTGATGATGGCGTCGTAGCCCTCGCGCATCGCCTTGGTGGAGAAGTTGGTGTGCGCACCCGCGCCGTTCCAGTCGCCCCGGGCCGGCTTGGCGTCCAGGGTGGCGTCGATGCCGAACTCCTCGGCGGTGCGGTAGAGCAGGTAGCGGGCGATCCACAGGTCGTCCGAGACGGTCAGCGCGTCGACCGGGCCGATCTGGAACTCCCACTGGCCGGGCATGACCTCGGCGTTGATGCCGCAGATCGCCAGGCCGGCGTCGATGCAGCGGTCGAGGTGCAGCTCGACGATCTCGCGGCCGAAGACCTCCTCGGCACCCACGCCGCAGTAGTAGCCGCCCTGCGGGGCCGGGTAGCCGCCCTCCGGGAAGCCGAGCGGGCGGGAGCCCTTGAAGAAGGTGTACTCCTGCTCGATGCCGAAGATCGACTCCTGGGCGGCGTAGCGCTCGGCGACCTCGCGCAGCGGGGCGCGGGTGTTGGTGACGTGCGCCTCACCGTTGGTCTCGAAGACCTCGCACAGCACCAGGATGTTGTCGCCGCCGCGGATCGGGTCCTTGACGACCTTCACCGGCTCCAGCACGCGGTCCGAGGCGTGACCCTCGGCCTGGTTGGTCGACGAGCCGTCGAAGCCCCAGGTGGGGATCTTGTCGGCGTTCGGCAGCACCCGGGTCTTGGAACGGAGCTTCGCGGTCGGCTTGGTGCCGTCGATCCAGATGTACTCGGCCTTGATCGCCATCGCGGTGATCCTCACTGCTTGGGTGGTGGGTGCCCGCGTAGCGTCGCAAGCCGCCGTTTCCCGGTTGTTCCTCCTATGTAACGCCCATGTGAACCAACGGTCCGCAGCGGTGCGCTCACCCTGGGAGAGTCCGCGTCTCGCGATGCGGGCGCTCCGCCGGGACAGCAGGGACGCGACGGGCCCCGGCGGCCCTCCCCCGGACGGTCAGCGGTGCCGGGCGTGCGCCGCGCGCCGCCGCCGGGTCATCCACACCGCGGCGCCGCCGGCCACCAGCAGCGTGCCGCCGCCCGCGGCCAGCACCGTGGTCCCGGAGGAGCCGGTGTACGCCAGCTCCTCGCCCGCCGCCTTCGGCACCGCGCGGTTCTGCCCGGACGGCGACGCCGGGGCCGCCGTCGAGGGGGAGGCCGCGGGCGAGGAGACGGCCGCCGCCGGGACGACCGCCGCCACCGGCTTCTCGCAGGACACCGAGGCGACCGTCACCGTGCCGTCCACCTTGGCCACGTTCAGGTCGAGCGGGTTCAGCGCCACCTTCACCTGCAGCGCGGAGGCCGCCGCCGTGCTGGTGGTGACGGCCTTCTTGGAGAACTCGACGTCCACCGAGCCGATCCCCGGAACGTCCACGTGCGTCGGCGAGTTGAGGCCCACCGTCACCGACCTGCCCAGCACGGTGAGCTTCGCGGGCGCGACGACGTTCGCGGTCGGCGTCCCGTCCACCGGGCAGCTCACCTCGGTGCTCATCGCCTCCAGCCCGAGCAGCGTGGTCAGCGGCAGGCCCGGCACGTGCACGTCGGCGTCCACCAGCTTCACGGACGCGGTGGCCAGCTTGTCGTCCACCCTGGTCACCGACTTGCCGACCTCGGCCTTCACCAGCGTCACCGGCCGGCCGCCGTCCACCCCGTCCACCTTGGCGGTCAGCATCGCGCCGTCCCGCTGGGCGGGCGACTCCACCTTGTTCAGCGCCACGTCCACCGGCACGTTCACGGTGTTCAACAGCGTGACGTCCAGGGCGAGTTCGGCCGTCACCGCACTGGCCTTCCCGGGCTTCGCGGGCGTACCGGCACCGGCGTCGGCGGCGGAGGCCGGGGACAGCGGCAGGCCGACCGTCAGGGCGGACACCGCCAGGGTCGAGACGGCGACCGAACGCAGAACAGACATGACAGGAACCCCCACGCGTGGTGAACGGCAGAGCGCGCCCGCGACCTCACCCGGCAGACCGCACGGGGAGGGGACTCGCGCTCTCGACTGCCGCCAGTCTCTTCGAACAGTGCGTCACTCCAGCAACACGGAACGTCATTTCACCCCTTCGGGTGAGGTTGACGACCGACGTTGACCGTTCCCGGTTCCGGAACGACGCATTCCCGCCAGGAACCGTCCTCCACCCCGGCCCCGCGAGGGGGTCACCGAGCGAACCGGGGCCTCCGTCAGGGCAGCCGCCAGTCGACGGGCTGGTCGCCCTGGCGGAGCAGCAGGTCGTTGGCGCGGCTGAACGGCCGGGACTTGAAGAAGCCGCGCTCCGCGGAGAAGGGGCTGGGGTGCGCCGACTCGATGTAAGGCACCTGGCCGAGCCAGGGCTTCAGCTGGCCGGCGTCGCGGCCCCAGAGGATGGCCACCAGCGGCCTGTCGCGGCCGACGAGCGCCTTGATCGCCTGTTCGGTGACGGCCTCCCAGCCCTTGTTGCGGTGGCCGCCGGTCTTGCGGGTCTCGGTGGTGAGGGCCCGGTTGAGCAGCAGCACGCCCTGGTTCACCCAGGGGGTGAGGTCGCCGTTGGAGGGCGGCGGGAAGCCGAGGTCCTCGCTGTACTCCCGGTAGATGTTGATCAGGCTGGCCGGTATCGGCCGGACCTCGGGCGCCACCGAGAAGCTGAGCCCGACGGCGTGCCCCGGCGTCGGGTACGGGTCCTGGCCGACGATCAGCACCCGGACGTCGGCGAACGGCTGCTGGAAGGCCCGTAGGACCTGCGGGCCGGGCGGCAGATAGGAGCGGCCGGCGGCGATTTCGGCGCGCAGGAAGTCGCCCATCGCGGCGACCTGTCCGGCGACCGGCGCGAGGGCCTGGGCCCAGCCGGGTTCTACAACTTCGTGCAAGGGTCGAGCAGCCATGACGGAAGCCTATCGGCCGCACTGACAACCGGAGTTCGCGAGGCCCTCAGGCCGGGCCGCCCGGGGGCCGGAAGGGCACGCCGAGCGCGGCGGCGGCCCGCCGGCCGAGCCACTCGGCGGCCGCTTCGACGGGCGGGCGGCCGTCGGCCGGTTCGCCGGGGGCAAGGTAGCGGGCGGCGGTGGCGGCGTCCACGACGGACAGTACCTGGCTGCCGTCCGCGCCCTCCAGCAGCAGTTCGACGTCCGCCCCGGTCCGGACCGCCCGGACGGCGAGGACGGGGGCGTCCACCCCGGCGACCCGCCCGGTCAGCGGCTCGGCGCCCGCGAGGGGGTCGGGCGGGGCGGGCCGCAGCTGCCGGTGGCGCTCCTCCAGGAGTTTCCGACCCTCCTGGACGCCGCTGCCGTCCGCGTCCCGCAGCAGCCCGAACGCGTGGACGAAGCGCTCCCGAAGCAGTTCCCCGTCGATCCGCTCGCGCACCTCGGCGGGCAGCGCCTCCCAGCGGGCGTCCACCGTCACCGGGAGTCCGCTCCGGGCCGCTGCCGGCGCGGAGCCTCGTCGTCGGGCTCGTCGGACGCGTCGGGCTCGTCGGGGTCGACGGGGGTGCCGGGGTCGCGGACGATCCGGTCGGCGAGGGCCCGGTAGCGGTCGCCGGCGAGGAGTTGCACGCCGGCGACACCGGCGTCGAAGCGGACCAGACCGACCGCGGTCACCGCGGTGACCGCGCGGATCGCCGCGGGCAAGCCGTCCTGGAGCACGTAGCCGTCGATCTGGCGGCGGATGCCCTCCGGCCGGGCGGCCCGGAACGCGTCCCGTTCGGACTTGCGCGCGAACGCCGTCCTCCTCACACCACACGCCCGTTCAGCACCACGTGCGCGGGCGCGGCCAGGACGCGCAGGTCGGCGCGCGGGTCGGCCGGGTAGAGGACGAGGTCGGCGGGGGCGCCCTCGGTGAGGCCGGGGCGGCCGAGCCATGCGCGGGCGGACCAGGTGGTGGCGGCGAGGGCCTCGACGGGGGTGAGTCCGGCCTTGGTGAGTTCGAGGGCCTCCTCGGCGACCAGGCCGTGGGCGAGCGAGCCGCCCGCGTCGGTGCCGAGGTAGATCGGGATTCCCGCGTCGTGGGCGGCGCCCACCGTCTGGTAGCGGCGGGCGTGCAGCCGGCGCATGTGGGCGGCCCAGGCGGGGAACTTGGCCTCGCCGCCGTCGGCGAGCGCCGGGAAGGTGGCGATGTTGACCAGGGTGGGGACGATCGCGACGCCGCGTTCGGCGAAGGCGGGGATCAGGTCCTCGGTGAGGCCGGTGGCGTGTTCGACGCAGTCGATGCCGGCGGCCAGCAGGTCGGGCAGCGAGTCGGTGGCGAAGCAGTGCGCGGTGACCCGGGCGCCCTCGGCGTGGGCGGCGGCGATCGCTTCGGCGAGGGCGTCGCCGGGCCAGCAGGCGGTGAGGTCGCCGGCGCCGCGGTCGATCCAGTCGCCGACCAGCTTGACCCAGCCGTCGCCGCGCCGGGCCTCGGCGGCCGCGTAGGCGGCGAGGTCGCCGGGTTCGATCTCGTGGGCGTAGTTGCGGATGTAGCGGCGGGTGCGGGCGATGTGCCGACCGGCCCGGATGATCTTCGGGAGGTCGTCGCGGTCGTCGATCCAGCGGGTGTCGGCGGCGGAGCCGGCGTCGCGGATCAGCAGGGTGCCGGCGTCCCGGTCGGTGCGGGCCTGCTTCTCGCTGGTGTCGCGGTCGACGGCGCCGTGCGCGTCCAGGCCGACGTGGCAGTGGGCGTCGACCAGGCCGGGCAGCACCCAGCCGGTGAGGGTGGCGGACGGTTCGGCGGCGGGGCGTTCGAAGGTCACCCGCCCGTCCACGGCCCAGAGTTCGTCCCGGACGTCCTCGGGGCCGACCAGCACCCGGCCCTTGATGTGCAGCACCCCGCGCTCTGTCATGCCTGGCACTGTACTCGGCGCCGTTCACCGGCCCGCGGGCCTCGTGCGGCAGACTGTTCGACGGCGACCCTCCGCCCGCCGGTCCGTCCCGGCGCCCGCCGCACCGAAAGGCTCCCCGCGCATGCTGCTCGACCTCCCCCCGATGACCGCCGACCGGTTCGCCGCGATCGAGGACGCGGTGGCGGCGCTGCTGCGCACCCGGAACGACGTGATCGTCACCCAGGGCGAGGCGCTGCTGCCGCTGGAGGCGGCGGTCAAGGGCGCGGCGCACCCGGGTTCGACCGCGCTGAACATCGTCACCGGCCCGTACGGGCAGACCTTCGGCGGCTGGCTGCGCGACGCCGGGGCGAAGGTGGTCGACCTGGCGGTGCCGTACGACTCGGCGGTGGGCGCCGGGCAGGTCGCGGCGGCACTGAACGAGCACCCGGAGATCGACTTCGTCTCGCTGGTGCACGCCGAGGCGGCGACCGGCAACACCAACCCGGTCGCGGAGATCGCCGAGGTGGTGCGGCAGCACGGCGCGCTGCTGATGCTGGACGCGGTGGCCTCGGTGGCCGCCGAGCCGCTGCTCACCGACGAGTGGGGCGTCGACCTGTGCGTGATCGGCGGGCAGAAGGCGATGGGCGGCCCGGCGGGCGTCTCGGCGGTGTCGGTGAGCGAGCGCGCCTGGCAGCGGATCACCGCCAACCCGGCCGCGCCGCGCCGCTCCTACCTCTCCCTGCTGGACTGGAAGGAGCGCTGGACGGACGCCGGCCGCACCCAACTTCCGCACGCACCCGCCCAGTTGGAGATGCTCGCGCTGGAGGAGTGCCTGGCCGCGATCGAGACCGAGACGCTGGACGCGGTGATCGCCCGGCACCGCGCCGCGGCCGCCGCCACCCGCGCGGGCGCCCTCGCCCTGGGCACCGTCGCCCCGTACGTCCGGCTCGCCGAGCACGCCGCCCCGGTCGCCACCACGCTGCGCACCCCGCTGGGCACCAACGCGGCCGAGCTGGCCGCCGAAGTGCGCCGCCGCGCCCCGCAGTTGCCCGTCCAGTCGGGCGGCGCGCTGGCCGCCACCATGCTCCGGCTCAACCACTACGGCCCGGCCGCCAACCCGGAGACCGTCATCGCCACCCTGGAGCTCCTCGCCGAAGCCACCGGCGCCCCGGCCGCCCCGGCGGTCACGGCGGCCACCGAGGCGTGGGAGCAGGCGATCTGACGGTGCGTCAGTAGTTGTTCCAGCTGACCGGCAACGCCTCGCACAGCTCTTCGAGCACCTCCTCGCTGACCGCCCGCACCGCCGTCCAGAAGCCGCCCTGGATCGCCAGCAGGGCGTCCGGGCGGGCGAAGAGACGGGTGTCGACGCCGGGTTCGTACAGCGGGGGCAGTTCGGTCCAGTCGGCCAGGTCGGCCGGATCGACCTCGCCCGCGTCCACGTGCGCGTCCTCGTCGAGCAGCGGCTCGGTGAGGACGACGGCCAGGCACTCCACGGAGAACCTGGCCGTCCACGGGGTGGGCTCGGGGTCGGCGGCGTCCGGCCAGACGACGGTGGGCGGGTCGTCCTGACCGAGGGCGGCGAGCGGGATCCCCCAGTAGGCGCAGCTCTGGTTCTCCACCCGGTAGACCAGGCAGCCCTGGTCGGTGTACAGCTCCTCGGGCGGCAGCAGGGTGTCGTGGTTGCTGGTGAGGTCGGGGCGGTTGCCGATCAGCCGGTGCGCCTCGCGCAGCGCGGCGGGCAGCCGCAGGCCCAACCTGGCCTCGGCGGCGTCGAGTTCGGCGTCGGTGCGGCCGTCGCCGGGGCGCAGCGGGGCGCCCCAGAAGGCGGCGAGGTCGGCGATCAGCCGCCAGGCGGTGGTGCGGTCGGTGAGCGCGGCGGGCAGGTCGCGGGCGAGGTCGAGCGTCATGCGGGCAGGGTAGCCCCGGGCAGGGACAGGGTTCGGCCGCCGGTGGCCCGCCGTTCACCGGGCGGGCGGGTGGTGGACGTCCGGGCGGTCTTGGCTGGGCAGCCCCGCGAAGTTGGCTGTACAACTGGAGGCTGACCCGATGCCCGTGCCCCCCGCGTCCCACCCGTACTGGCTGCGCGACAACTGCCCGTGCCCCGAGTGCCGCGACCCGCGCGGCGGGCAGAAGCTGTTCCGGATCGGTGACCTGCCGGACGGCCTGGCCGCCGTCGAGACCGCCGAGGACGCCGCCGGGCTGACGGTGCGCTGGTCCGACGGCCACCGCTCGCACTACCCGGCCGGGTGGGACGCGCCCGCCGGCCCCGACGAGCGCACCGAGCACGCCAAACGGCTGTGGCAGGCCGCCGACTTCGCCCGCGGCCTGCCGGAGGCCGACTGGGCGGCGTACCTGGCCGACCCGGAGGAGCGGACGGCGGTGCTGGCGGCCGTCCTGCGCTCCGGCTTCGCGCTGCTGCGCGGCGTCCCGGCCGAGCCGGGACGGGTGCTGGAGGCCGCCCGCAGCTTCGGGTACGTCCGGGAGACCAACTACGGCGAACTGTTCGACGTCCGGGTGGAGCCCGACCCGGCGAACCTGGCCTTCACCAGCGCCGCCATCGCCCCGCACACCGACAACCCGTACCGGGACCCGGTGCCCACCCTGCAACTGCTGCACTGCCTGCGCAACGACCGCGCGGGCGGCGACTCCGGGCTGGTGGACGGGTTCCGGGCCGCCGCGCTGCTGCGCGCGCAGGACCCGGCCGCGTTCGCGGTGCTGGCCCGCACGCCGGTGCCGTTCCGCTACCGCGACCGGGGCACCGAACTCACCGCCGCGCGGCCGCTGATCGGGCTCGACCCGCGCGGCGCGATCCGCGAGGTCCGCTTCAACGACCGCTCCACCGACACCGCCGCGCTGTCCGCCCTGGCCCCCGCCGAACTGGACGCCTTCTACGCCGCCTACCGCCGCTTCGCCGCGATCACCCTGCGCCCGGAGCTGCGGCTGGACTTCCGGCTCGCCCCCGGCGACTGCCTGCTCCTCGACAACACCCGCCTGCTGCACGCCCGCACCGCCTTCGGGCCCGGCGACGGCACCGGCGGCCACCGCCACCTGCAGGGCTGCTACGCCGACCTGGACGCGCTCTCCTCCGCCCTGGCCGTGCTGCGCCGCACCACCGCCGTGCTGGACGAACTCGAGGCGCTGTTCGCGGGCGAGGGCTCCGCCGAGTACCTGGGCGAGGCCGTCACCCTGGCCGCCCACATGCTGCAGGCCGCCGCCCTGGCCCGCGCCGCCGACGCCCCGCCCGCGCTGGTGGCCGCCGCCCTGCTGCACGACATCGGCCACTTCCGGGGCAGCGGACGGGAGTTGATGGCAGGCACCGACAACCGGCACGGCGAGAGCGCGGCCGCCCGGCTGGCCCCGTACTTCCCGCCCGCCGTCACCGAACCGGTCCGCCTGCACGTCGATGCCAAGCGCTACCTGTGCACCGCCGAACCCGGCTACGCCGACCTGCTCTCCCCCGCCTCCGTCCACACCCTGGCCCTCCAGGGCGGCCCGATGCCCCCGGACGAGGCCGCCGCCTTCGCCGCCCACCCGTTCGGCGCCGCCGCGGTGGCCGTCCGCCGCTGGGACGAGGCCGCCAAGGACCCGGCCGCCGCCACCCCGACCTTCGCCGAATTCCGGCCGCTGCTCCGGGAGTTGATGAACGACTAGGCAGGCAGCGCCGCCGTCAGGTCGACCTCGACCAGCTGCCCGGTGTAGCCGAGGGCCGCGGCCCCGAGCAGGGTGGAGGCGGTGCCGAAGGCGGGGCCGAGCGGGGAGGCGGTCAGGCGGCGCCAGGCTCCGCCGAGCACCTCGCTGCGGTCGCTGACCACGTGGACCACCGACCGCACCACCCGCTCCGGCCCGACCCCGATCGCGGCCAGCGCCGTCATCGCGTTGGCCACCACCTGGTCGATCTGGGCGTCCAGGTCTCCCGCCCCGACCAGCCTCCCCTCCGCGTCCAGCGGGCACTGCCCGGCCAGGTGCGCGGTGCGCCCGGCCTCCACCACCGTGATGTGCGCGTACCCGGCGGTGGGGTGGAGTTCCGGCGGGTCGATGCGCGTGATGTCGCTCATCCGGCGATTGTCACCACCGGCGGGCGGCCGGGTCATCCGGTTTTCAGTCCTCGTCCCGGGCGTGCCGCGAAAGCGCGGACGAGGCCAGCGAGTTGTGGATGGAGAAGGCGACGGTGCCGGGCAGGTAGCGGTCCTGGGACCACTCGACGGGGGTGCCGGTGGGGTCGGTGGTGCGGCGCTTCTCGCGCAGCAGCGGGCTGCCGCGGCGGCAGGAGAGCAGCCGGGCGTCGGCGGCGTCGGCGGTGACCACGTCGATGGTGTGGTCGGCGTCGGTGAACAGGATGCCGTGCTCGCGCAGGGGTTCGGTGTGCGAGACCGCGTCGGGCGGCAGTTGGGCGACCAACTCGCCGACCCGGGGCGGGTAGACGGTGCGCTCGACCATCACGGGGGTGCCGGAGAGGGTGCGCAGCCGGAGCGTGACGTAGACCTCGGTGCCGGGTTCCAGGCGCAGTTGTTCGCGTTCGGCGGCGTCGGCGGGGCGGCGGACCAGCGATTCGAGCCGGCCGCCGGGCTCCTCGCCCATGGAGCGGGCCCAGTGGGTGAAGGAGAGCAGTTCGGAGAAGGACTGGACGCGGGCGCCGCCGAGGACGACCCGGCGGGTGCCGCGGCGGGAGGTGACCAGCCCGTCGGCGCGCAGCAGGGCGAGGGCCTGCCGGACGGTGCCGCGGGAGACACCGTACTGCTCGGCGAGGGCGCCCTCGGCCGGCAGCCGCCCGGCTTCGCCGAACGAGCCGGAGGTGATCGCCTCGCGCAGGTCGGCGGCCACCTTGCGGTAGAGCGAGCCGGCGGCGCGGTCCTGGTCGAGTGCCACGTGCGTCGAGTTCCCTTGGCTGGTAAGGAGGTTGGGCCGTGTCCTGCGCGTGAGCGCGCGTGCACCGCCGACTGTAGCCGCTGCCCGCGGCGGCCCCGGAGCCGGGCGCGGCCGCTCCCGCGAGCGTTCCCGCAGCCGACCCCCGCACTGGCCCGTCCGTTCACCTTCCCGTCACCGCTTTCGGGCGTACTTGCTCCTGGCGGCGGAAGTTGGCTGGCCAACTTGGCCGGACAACCGGCCGCGCCGCGCACCGAAGACCCTCGCACGACCTCCCTCGTGACCTCTGCAGCTCCACTTCCTCCAGGAGACCCTCCCGTGACCGTGCACCGCCACCGCGCCGCCGCCCTCGCGGCCGTGCTGACCGCTGCCGCGCTCTCCCTCTCCGCCTGCGGCTCCGCCGGCTCGTCCGCCACGTCCGGCGAGGCCGCCAAGGCCGGCGGCGGCACGGTGAACGCGCGGACCGCGACCTCGCTGGCCGACTTCGGCGGCATGGACGGCCTGGTGGCCGCCGCGAAGAAGGAGGGCAAGCTGCACGTCATCACCCTCCCGCGGGACTGGGCCAACTACGGCAAGCTGATGGACGACTTCAAGGCGAAGTACGGCATCGAGATCGAGGACGAGAACCCGGACGGCTCCAGCCAGGACGAGATCAACGCGGTCAAGTCCCGCAAGGGCCAGGACCGCGCCCCCGACACCCTCGACCTGGGTTCGGCGTTCGCGCTGTCCGCCGCCAAGGAGGGCCTGCTCGCCCCGTACAAGGTGGCCGGCTTCGACAAGATCCCCGCCGCCATGAAGGACCCGGCCGGCCTGCGGGTCAACGACTACGGCGGCTACGTCTCGATCGGCTGCGACGCCAAGAAGGTCGCCGTCTGCCCGAAGACCTTCGCCGACCTGCTCAAGCCGGAGTACAAGGGCCAGGTCGCGCTGAACGGCAACCCGACCAAGTCCGGTTCGGCGTTCGGCGGCGTGTACGCGGCCGCGCTGGCCAACGGCGGCAGCCTCGACAACATCCAGCCCGGCATCGACTTCTTCGCCAAGCTGAAGCAGTCCGGCAACTTCAACCCGGTCGAGTCCACCCCGGCGACCATCGAGAAGGGCGAGACCCCGATCTCGATCGACTGGTCGTACCTGAACGCGGGCTACACCGACGAGTTCAAGGGCAAGGGCATCGACTGGCAGGTCGCCGTCCCGTCCGACGGCTCCTACGCCCAGTACTACAACCAGGCGATCAACAAGGACGCCCCGCACCCGGCGGCCGCCCGCCTGTGGATGGAGTACCTGTACTCGGCCGAGGGCCAGAACGGCTTCCTCGGCGGCTACGCCACCCCGGCGCTGTTCGACGCGATGAAGGCGGACGGCACCCTGGACGCCACCGCCGCGGCCAAGCTGCCCACCGTCGAGAAGCCGTTCACCGCCTTCCCGACCTCGGAGCAGGTCGACGCGGCCAAGAAGGTGCTGACCGACAACTGGGCCAAGGCCATCGCGGGCTGATCACCGACATGACCACGGCCCCCACCCCGGTGCCGGCCCCGGCCGCCGCTGACCCCAGCGGCGGCCCGGGCGCCCCCGCCACCGCCACCGCCTCCCCCACCGCGCGCCCCGCCGGACGCCGCCCAGCCGCGCGCCGCCCAGCCGGGCCCCGCCCGGCCCGCCGCCGTCCGCGCGGCGGCGCCTGGCTGGCCGCCGTACCGCTGCTGGCCTTCTTCCTGGTCGGCTTCGGCCTGCCCGCCGTCGCCGTCCTCACCGGCGCGTTCACCGTCTCCAGCGACGCGGAGACCGGCGCCGGCTCCTTCACCACCGCCAACCTCACCGACTCGGTGCAGGGCGCGTACTGGACGGCGCTGCTCTCCAGCCTGAAGCTGTCCGCGCTGACCGCGCTGATCGGCACCGTGCTCGGCGTCCCGATCGCCCAGGCCGTGCTGACCTCCCGGTTCCGGCTGCTGCGCGAGGCGGTGCTGACCGGCTCCGGCGTGCTCGCCAACTTCGGCGGCCTGCCGCTGGCGTTCGCCTTCGTCGCCACCCTCGGCAACGCGGGCGAGGTGACGAAGATGTTCCACCTGACCGACCACGGCTGGTCGCTGTACAGCTTCACCGGCCTGGCCGTCACCTACCTGTACTTCCTGGTGCCGCTGATGGTGCTCACCGTCACCCCCGCCCTGGAGGGCCTGCGCCTGCAGTGGCGCGAGGCCGCCCGCAACAACCGGGCCACCACCCTGCAGTACTGGCGGCACGTCGCGCTGCCGATCCTGTTCCCGTCGCTGCTCGGCGGCTTCGTGCTGCTGTTCGGCTCGGCGTTCGCCGCGTACGCCACCGCCGCCGCGATGGTCGGCGCGACCGTCCCGCTGATCAGCCGGCAGATCGCCGACGCGCTCTCCGGCAACGTGCTGGTCGGCCAGGGCAACCTGGCGCTGGCGCTCAGCCTCGACATGATCGTCGTCGCCGCCCTGGTGATGGCCGTCTACCTGCCCCTCCAGCGCCGGAGCGCCCGATGGCTCGACTGACCCCCCGTCCCCGGCTGTGGCGCGCCGCGGTCCTGCTGCCGGCCGCGCTGTACTTCCTGGTCCCGATGGCCGCCTCGGTCTGGTTCTCGATCGACGACGCCGACGGGATCTCCTTCGACGCCTACACCGGCCTGCTCTCCGCCCCCGGCTTCACCGACAGCCTGGTCCTCACCCTGGAGCTGGCCGCCGTCACCGTCGTGGTGCTGCTGCTCCTGCTGGTGCCCGCGATGATCGCGGCCCGGATCGGCGCGCCCAGGCTCCGTCCGGTGCTCGAAGTGGTCTGCACCCTGCCGCTGGTGGTGCCGCCGGTCGCGCTGACCGCCGGCCTGATCGGCGTGCTGCGCTGGGGCCCCGACTACTTGATGGACACCCCGTTCTTCCAGACCTTCGTCTTCGTCCAGCAGCCGGAGTTCCCGCTCGTCCTGGTCGTCGCGTACGTCCTGATGGCCCTGCCGCTCGCCTACCGCGCCCTGGACTCCGGGCTGCGCGCGGTGGACGTTCGCACCCTGGTCGAGGCCGCCCGCAACTGCGGCGCCCCCTGGCCGCGGGCCGTGCTCTCGGTGATCGTGCCGAACCTGCGCGGCGCGCTGCTGAACGCCGCCTTCCTCACCCTGGCCCTGGTGCTGGGCGAGTTCACCACCGCCTCGATCCTCGGCTACCAGCCCTTCGCGGTGTGGATCTACTCGGTCGGCAACAGCCGGGGCCAGATGTCCGTCGCGGTGTCCGTGCTCAGCCTGCTGATCACCTGGGTGCTGCTGCTCCTGCTGGCCGCGGCCGGCCGCGAGCGCCGCCACAAGACCGCCACCCCCTGAGACACCTCCTGAGACGCCCACGGAGACCGCCACCCATGAGCACCGCCACCGCCCCCCTCGCCGAGGACGCCGCCACCGGCAGCGCCACCGTCGAATTCCGTTCGCTGCGACGGCAGTTCGGCACCACCACCGCCCTGGACGGCCTGGACCTGACCGTCCGCCCCGGCGAACTGCTCGCCCTGCTCGGCCCCTCCGGCTGCGGCAAGACCACCGCGCTGCGGATCCTGGCCGGCTTCGAGACCCACGACTCCGGCGAGGTGCTGGTCGACGGCGAGGACATCACCCGGATCCCCGCGCACCGCCGCGACGCCGGCATGGTCTTCCAGTCGTACAGCCTCTTCCCGCACCTCACCGCCGCCGAGAACGTCTCCTTCGGCCTGCGGATGCGCGGCGCCGGAAAGGCCGAACGGCTGCGCCGCGCCCAGGAGTTGCTGGAACTCGTCGGCCTCCCGCAGCGCGCCGCGCACTACCCCCACCAGATGTCCGGCGGCCAGCAGCAGCGCATCGCGCTGGCCCGCGCGCTCGCCCTCCAGCCGCGCGTCCTGCTCCTGGACGAGCCGCTCTCCGCCCTGGACGCGAAAGTCCGGCTCGCGCTGCGCGAGGAGATCCGCCGCCTCCAGCAGGAGCTCGGCATCACCACCCTGTTCGTCACCCACGACCAGGAGGAGGCCCTCTCGATGGCCGACCGGGTCGCCGTCCTGCGCGCCGGCCGCCTCGAACAGTGCGCCGCCCCTTCGGAGTTGTACTCCCGGCCGGCCACCGCGTTCGTCGCCGAGTTCGTCGGCACGATGAGCCGCGTGCCGTGCTCGCGCACCGCCGACGGCGGGGTCGAGGTGCTCGGCCGCCGCCACCCCGTCGACGGCCCCCTCCCCGCCGACGGCGACCTGCACGTCCTGGTCCGCCCCGAACACGTCGGACTCACCCCCGCCGAGGACGGCCCCGCCCTGGTCGTCGCCGCCTCCTTCCTCGGCGCCGTCACCCGCGTCACCGTCCGCCTCCCCGACGGCACCGAGCTCAAGTCCGACCTCCCCACCGAGACCGCCACCACCCTCCCCCTCGGCTCCCGCGCCGCCCTCGCCCTCCCCGACCGCCCCGTCCTGGTCGACCGCGCCTGAACATTCAGGGGCCGGGAGAGCACCACCAGGGGCCCGGGAGAGCACCACCAGGGGCCCGGGGAACGGCGGGTCCGTGCTGCTGACGGCCGGAGCCCATCGAAGGTCCGTGCTGCTG
>NZ_JBHUWH010000091.1:0-21869 GCF_042670125.1 Kitasatospora sp. NPDC057198
CCCGGTGTGCTGGGGGCGCGGGGGTGTGCGGCGGCTACGCCTTGCGGAGGGTGAACTCCAGGGCGAGGTTCTCGTCGGTGAAGCGCGGGGCGTCCGGGTCGGTGATGGTCAGGCCGATCGTCTCGGCGAGGACCTCGGCGGCGATCAGGGACTGGTGCTCGGTGAGACCGGCCTGGGTGTCCTGGTCGGTGCTGGCGAGCTGGAGGTGGATCCGGTCGGTGATCTCCAGGCCGGAGTTCTTCCGGGCGTCCTGGATCTGCCGGATCGCGTCGCGGGCCACGCCGAGGCGCTTCAGCTCGGGGGTGATCACCAGGTCGAGGGCGAAGGTGGCGCCGGACTCGTTGGCGACGGACCAGCCCTCGCGCGGGGTCTCGGTGATGATCACTTCCTCGGGGGAGAGCGCGACGCCCTCGCCGTCCAGCACGACCGAGGTGGTGCCGGTGGCGCGCAGTTCGGCGGCGAGCTGCGCGGCGTCGGCGGCGGCGACGGCCTTGGCGACGTCCTGGACGCCCTTGCCGAAGCGCTTGCCCAGCGCCCGGAAGTTGGCCTTGGCGGAGGTGTCGACCAGCGAGCCGCCCGCGTCGGAAAGGGACTGCAGCTCCAGGACGTTGAGCTCGTCGGCGATCTGGGCGCGCAGGTCGGCGGGGACGTCCTCCCAGCCCTGGGCGGCGATCAGCGCGCGGGACAGCGGCTGGCGGATCTTGACGCCGGACTCCGCGCGGGCGGCGCGGCCGAGCTCGACCAGGCGGCGGACCAGCGCCATGTGGCGGGACAGCCCGGGGTCGACCAGGCTCTCGTCGGCGACCGGCCAGCTGCTCAGGTGGACGGAGACCGGGGCGTCCGGGGTGACCGGGACGACCAGGTCCTGCCAGACCCGTTCGGTGATGAACGGGGTGAGCGGGGCCATCAGCCGGGTGACGGTCTCCAGCGCCTCGTGCAGGGTGGCCAGCGCGGCGGCGTCGCCCTGCCAGAAGCGGCGGCGGCCGCGGCGGACGTACCAGTTGGACAGGTCGTCGACGAAGCCGGACAGCAGCTTGCCGGCCCGCTGGGTGTCGTACGCCTCGTAGGCGGCGTCCACCTCGCGGACCAGGGAGTGCAGTTCGGACAGCACCCAGCGGTCGAGCACCGGGCGGTCGGCCGGGGCCGGGTCGTTCGCGGACGGGGCCCAGCCGGCCGGGCGGGCGTACAGGGCCTGGAAGGCGACGGTGTTCCAGTAGGTGAGGAGGGTCTTGCGGACCACCTCCTGGATGGTGCCGTGGCCGACCCGGCGGGCCGACCAGGGGGAGCCGCCGGCGGCCATGAACCAGCGCACCGCGTCGGCGCCGTGCTCGTCCATCAGCGGGATCGGCTGCAGGATGTTGCCCAGGTGCTTGGACATCTTGCGGCCGTCCTCGGCCAGGATGTGGCCCAGGCAGACGACGTTCTCGTAGCTGTTCCGGTCGAACACCAGGGTGCCGACGGCCATCAGCGTGTAGAACCAGCCGCGGGTCTGGTCGATCGCCTCGGAGATGAACTGCGCCGGGTAGCGCTTCTCGAACAGCTCCTTGTTGCGGTACGGGTAGCCGTACTGGGCGAACGGCATCGAGCCCGAGTCGTACCAGGCGTCGATCACCTCGGGCACCCGGACCGCGGTGGTGGAGCACTGCGGGCAGGGGAAGGTGACCTCGTCGATGTACGGGCGGTGCGGGTCCAGCCCGGACTGGTCGGTGCCGGTCAGCTCGGAGAGTCGGGCGAGCGAGCCGACGCAGGTCAGGTGGTCGTCCGCGCAGCGCCAGATCGGCAGCGGGGTGCCCCAGTAGCGGTTGCGGGACAGCGCCCAGTCGATGTTGTTGTTCAGCCAGTCGCCGAAGCGGCCGTGCTTGACCGTCTCCGGGTACCAGTTGGTGGCCTCGTTCTCGCGGATCATCGCGTCCTTGACGGCGGTGGTCCGGATGTACCAGGACGGCTGCGCGTAGTAGAGCAGCGCGGTGTGGCAGCGCCAGCAGTGCGGGTAGCTGTGCTCGTACGGGAGGTGGCGGAACAGCAGGCCGCGGGACTGCAGGTCGGCGACCAGGGCCTCGTCGGCCTTCTTGAAGAACACCCCGCCGACCAGCGGCACTTCGGGGGCGAAGGTGCCGTCGCTCTCCACCGGGTTGACCACGGGCAGGCCGTAGCGGCGGCAGGTCGCGAGGTCGTCGGCGCCGAACGCGGGCGACTGGTGGACGATGCCGGTGCCGTCCTCGGTGGTGACGTACTCGGCGGTCAGCACGTAGTGGGCGTCCGGGATCTCCACGAGGTCGAACGGCCGCCGGTACGCCCAGCGCTCCATCTCGGCGCCGGTGAAGGACTCGCCGGTGGCCTCCCAGCCCTCGCCGAGGGCCTTGGCCAGCAGCGGTTCGGCGACCACCAGGCGCTCGCTGCCGTCGGTGGCGACCACGTAGGTTACCTCGGGGTGGACGGCGGCGGCGGTGTTGGAGACCAGCGTCCAGGGGGTGGTGGTCCACACCAGCAGGGCGGCGGTGCCGGCCAGCGGGCCGGAGGTCAGCGGGAAGCGGACGAACACCGACGGGTCGACCACGGTCTCGTAGCCCTGGGCCAGTTCGTGGTCGGACAGGCCGGTGCCGCAGCGCGGGCACCAGGGGGCGACCCGGTGGTCCTGGACCAGCAGGCCCTTGTCGAAGATCTGCTCCAGCGACCACCAGACCGACTCGACGTAGGACGGGTCCATGGTGCGGTACGCCTGGTCGAGGTCGACCCAGTAGCCCATCCGCTCGGTCAGCTCGGCGAAGGCGTCGGTGTGCCGGGTCACCGACTCGCGGCACTTGGCGTTGAACTCGGCGATGCCGTACTTCTCGATGTCCGGCTTGCCGGAGAAGCCCAGCTCCTTCTCCACCGCGAGCTCGACCGGCAGGCCGTGGCAGTCCCAGCCGGCCTTGCGGGCCACGTGGTAGCCCTTCATGGTGCGGTAGCGCGGGAAGACGTCCTTGAAGACGCGGGCCTCGATGTGGTGGGCGCCCGGCATGCCGTTGGCGGTGGGCGGGCCTTCGTAGAACACCCACTCGGGGCGGCCCTCGGACTGCTCCAGGCTGCGCTGGAAGACCCGCTCCTCCTGCCAGAACGACAGGATCCGGTGCTCGAGCGCGGGCAGGCTGACCTGCGCGGGGACGGCGTTGTACGTGGGCGACATGGGGGCGTCTACCTCCGGCGGATGCGTGGACTGGCTCCGACGGAGGGACGAGACGGCGAGCCGCCCCGCGGTACCACCCTCCTTGACCGCGCGCGCTGCGGCCCTCTCTTTGGGTTTGCGGCCGGTTCTACTGGGCCCTGGGCGGGCCGTTCTTCCGGCGGCTCCGGGGTGATCTTCCCGCCGCGCACACCCCCGGGCTCACACCGCCCCCGGGTCGCTGCTGGCTGCGTACGTCGGTACTCGTCCCATCTGCGCCTTGCAGGCCCAGTGTATCGGCCCCCGCAAGCCGTTTCGCGCACCCGCGAGCCGGGGGCCGGGTGGTTAGCCGGAGGCGATCTGGGCACAACTTGTGCAGCGCCGACCCGGCGGCGGCTGCGCGGGTGGGATCGGCAAGGTGCTTCGGTATGTCCCGTTGTGGGCTGATTCGATGGGGTTTATCGTTCCGGGACCGGCAAGATCGTCGGGAACCGACGCTTCTGATCATTCGTGAATGAGGTCGAAAGCCATGGCTGAGAAGGCGACAGGAACCGTGACCAAGAGGTCGCGCGAGGCCGTGGCGGGCGACCCAGGGGAGGGGACCGTGACTACTGCGCGGCGAAAGACCGGCACCACCGGACACACCGCGGCGAGCAGCCGCAACCACGTGCCGGCGGGCACCGGGGCCCGCGGCGGCGCCGAGGCGGTCGACCCGGCCGACCTGCCGGTCCGCCCCGGCGAGGACCCGTGGACGGCCGAGGAGGTCGCCGAACTGCACGACGAGCTGGCCTCCGACATCGTCCGGCTGCGCGCCGAGATCGAAGCCTCCGAGGCCGCCATCGCCGGCCTGATGCGGGACTCCAACGACGGCGCGGGCGACGACCAAGTCGACGCCGGCACCAAGAACATCAACCGGGAGAGCGAGCTCTCGCTCGCCAACAACGCCCGCGACAGCCTCGCCCAGACCGAGCGCGCGCTGGCCCGGCTGGAGGGCACCGGCTTCGGCCTGTGCGAGTCCTGCGGCCAGCCCGTCGGCAAGGCCCGCCTGCAGGCGTTCCCGCGCGCCACCCTCTGCGTCAGCTGCAAGGCCAAGCAGGAACGCCGCTGAGGCCGGACGCCGGTCGGCCGGCAGCCGCGGGCCGGACGAACTCCCGGCCGCGGCGGCCAACGGGGCGGGCGGTGCCGTACCCTCGTCCCCAAGCACGTCGACCGGCATTCCACCCGGCGCATTCCACACGGCAGCGGAGCGGATCATCAGCACGCCAGGTTCCCACCAGACCCAGGACGACGCCGTCCCCACCGTCCGACCCGCCGGGGAGGGCGAGCCGGCGAGCCGGCCGGAGCCCGCGCCGGAGCAGCCGGAGAGCGCCGGTGCGACCGCCGCGGAGGGCGCCCGCGTGGTGGTCCGCCGCCGCCGGATCAGCCTGCTGCTGGCCGTCGCGGTGCTCGCCTACCTGATCGACCTCGGCTCCAAGCTGCTGGTGGTCGCCAAGCTGGAGGGCCGCAGCGAGCCGATCAAGGTGATCGGCGACTGGATGACCTTCCAGGTGATCCGCAACGGCGGCGCCGCGTTCGGCATGGGACAGGCCATGACGGTGCTGTTCACCGCCATCGCCACCGGCGTCATCGTGGTGATCTGGCGGATCGCCCGCCGCCTGTACAGCCTGCCCTGGGCGATCGCCCTCGGCCTGCTGCTCGGCGGCGCGCTCGGCAACCTCACCGACCGGCTGTTCCGCGCCCCCTCGGCGCTGCGCGGGCACGTGGTCGACTTCATCTCGGTCCAGCACTTCGCGGTCTTCAACCTCGCCGACTCGGCGATCGTCTGCGGCGGCATCCTGGTCGTCCTGCTCTCCTTCCGCGGCTCCAACCCGGACGGCACCATGCACGGCGGCCCGGCGGCCAAGGCCGAGCAGGCCGAGCAGGCCGAGAAGGCCGGGTCGGAGGCCGGGGAGGCCGAGGAGGGCTGACCGCCCCGCCGCCCCCGTACGCGTGCCCGCCCGACCGGAAGGTCCGGCGGGCACCCGCGTGTCGGGGGCGCTGCGGTGGGCACAGTGCCGGGGAGGGGACCGCGCGGGGCGGGACGGCGGGCCGGGGAGGGCGCGTGGGGTGGGACGGGGCCTTGCTGCTGTGGTGCGCGGCGTGGGGCGCGGTGGCGCTGGCCGGCACCGCGCGCTCGCTGGCCGGGGTGACGAAGGCGCAGCGGACCGTCCGGCTGGCCGGGCGGATCGAGCGGGTCGGCGAGGTGCGGCACGGCGCTTCGCGGATCGGCGGCATCCCGGTGACGGTCTCCTGGCGGGAGCCGGACACCGGGCGGGAGGTCGTCGTCCCGGGCGACGACGGGCGCGGCGAGACGCTCACCGCGGCCTGGGCGGGCCGGGAGATCGGGGTCAGCCACCCGCCGGGCCGGCCGGACGGGCACCGCTTCGCCAACGCCCCCGAACCGCCCTCGCGCGGGCTGGGGTGGCCGGCCTTCGCGGCCTTCCTGGTGTACGCGGGCCTGGTGGCGCTGGCCGCGATCCACTGGGCCTGGCCGTGGGCACTGGTCGGCGGCGCGGGCCCGTGGGCGCTGTCCGGCCTGTGGTACCTGCCGGAGACCGTCCGGGACCGGCGGGCGAAGCGGGAGCGGCTGGCCGCGATGGACGCGGTGCCGGGGCGGATCGTCGCCGTGCTCCGGGACGTCCGGGTCGACGAGGACGACGGCTCGACCCACACCACCCTCACCCCCGTCGTCGTGTTCACCACCCGGGACGGCACCGAGGTCACGGCGCACTGCACCGCGCACCTGGCCGACCCGGGGCGGGCGCGCGGGCGCGAGGTGACGGTGCACCACACGCCCGCGGACCCGGCCGAGTTCACCCTGGACCCGGCGGCCGACCGGCGCTCCTGGGGGTGGGACCTGGCGGTGCACGTCGCCGCCGTCGTGCTGCTGGCGGCGACGGCGGCGGCCGGCGCGGTGCTGCTGGCGCGCTGAGGGCCGGGCGAGCGGGGGACCGGGGGCGGGGGCGGGGGCCGGGGACCCGGGCGGCTCAGGCGGTGAGCAGACGGGTGATCTCCTCGGCGAGCTCCGGGCCGAGCCGGCCCCAGCCGTCCTTGTAGCCGTAGACCGAGGCCAGCGTGCGGGCCTCGTAGTCGCCGTTCAGCACCTCGATGTCGTCGGGGGTGATCAGCGCGGGGTGGGCGACGCCGACGGCCGAGGAGACCTTGGTCAGCTCCCGGCGCAGGGTGCGCAGGTAGTGCGCGGCGCGGGTGGCCTTCGAGGCCGGGTCGATGCCGCGGGCCAGCCACGGGTTCTGGGTGGCGATGCCGGTCGGGCAGCGGTCGGTGTGGCACTTCTGGGCCTGGATGCAGCCGATCGACAGCATCGCCTCGCGGGCCACGTTGACCATGTCGGCGCCCAGCGCGAAGGCCACCGCGGCGTTCTCGGGCAGGCCGAGCTTGCCGGAGCCGATGAAGGTCAGCCGGTCGGTCAGGCCCAGCTCGGCGAAGGTGCCGTAGACCCGGGAGAAGCCCATCCGGAACGGCAGCGACACCGAGTCGGCGAACATCCGCGGCGCCGCGCCGGTGCCGCCCTCGCCGCCGTCGACCGTCACGAAGTCCACGCCGCGGTCGCCGCGGGCCATCATCGAGGCCAGCTCGCGCCAGAAGCCCAGTTCGCCCACCGCGCTCTTGATCCCGACCGGCAGGCCGGTCTCGGCGGCCAGCAGCTCGACGAAGTCCAGCATCGAGTCGGTGTCGCCGAAGGCGGTGTGCCGGGACGGCGAGGCGCAGTCCCGCCCCGCCGGGATGCCGCGGATCGCGGCGATCTCCTCGGTGACCTTCGCGCCCGGCAGCATGCCGCCCAGGCCCGGCTTCGCGCCCTGCGAGAGCTTGATCTCGATCGCCCGGACCGGGCCGGAGGCCACCACCTCCCTGAGCCGGGCCAGGTCGAAGTCCCCGTGCTCGTCGCGGCACCCGAAGTAGGAGGTGCCCAGCTGCAGCACCAGGTCGCCGCCGCCCTTGCGGTGGTACGGGGACAGGCCGCCCTCGCCGGTGTTGTGCAGCGCCCCGGCCTGCGCGGCGCCCTCGTTCAGGGCGGCGATCGCGGCGCCGGAGAGCGAGCCGAAGCTCATCGCGGAGATGTTGACCGCGCTGGCGGGCCGGAACGCCTTCGCGCGCCCGCGCGGGCCGCCCAGCACCTTGGCCGAGGGCAGCGGGGCCTGCGGGTCGTGCGCGTCCGGCAGCGGGCCGGCGAAGGTGCGCTGCTTCAGGTAGGCGTGGCCCTGGACGTGCGCGACGTCGACCTCGGTGCCGAAGCCGAAGTAGTTGTTCTCCTCCTTCGCGGAGGCGTAGATCCAGCTGCGCTGGTCCCGGCTGAACGGGCGCTCCTCCTCGTTGGAGGTCACGATGTACTGCCGCAGCTCCGGGCCGATCCGCTCCAGCAGGTAGCGGGCGTGCCCGGCCACCGGGAAGTTGCGCAGCAGCGCGTGCCGCTTCTGCAGCAGGTCGCGGGCGGCGAGCGCGGCCACCGCGGCCGCGGCGGCGGTGCCTATCGTGCGGGCCTTCATGGGTTCGTCCCCCCTCGGCTCCGGCCCCGTCCCCGTCGACCGGGCCGTCGTGTGGTGCGGCTCCGATGCTAGGGCGCGGCCGCCGGGCCCCCGGAGCGGGGTGCGGCAGGCCCCGGTGGGGCGGGCGGACGGGCCCCGGTGGGGCCGGGGGCCGGTGCGGGTCGGGCATACTCGGGTGGGTGAGCATCGCAGCGCAGACCCGTAGCCTCCCCGTACCCGACGGCCTGGAGGGCGAGCGGCTGGACGCCGCCCTGGCCCGGATGTTCGGGTTCTCCCGCACCAAGGCCGCCGAACTCGCCGCCGAGGGCAAGGTCTCCCTGGACGGCGCGGTCGCCGGGAAGTCGGACCGGGTCACCGCCGGCTCCTGGCTGGAGGTCGAGATCCCGGCCCCCGCGGCGCCGGTGCAGATCGTCGCCGAGGCCGTCGAGGGCATGCGGATCATCCACGACGACGACCACGTCGTCGTCATCGACAAGCCGGTCGGCGTGGCCGCGCACCCCAGCCCCGGCTGGACCGGCCCGACCGTGATCGGCGGCCTGGCCGCGGCCGGCTACCGGATCTCCACCTCCGGCGCGGCCGAGCGGCAGGGCGTCGTGCACCGCCTCGACGTCGGCACCTCCGGGATCATGGTGGTCGCCAAGTCCGAGCGGGCCTACACCGACCTGAAGCGGCAGTTCCACGACCGGGTCACCGAGAAGAAGTACAACGCGCTGGTCCAGGGCCACCCCGACCCGCTGTCCGGCACCGTGGACGCGCCGATCGGCCGCCACCCCAGCAGCGACTGGAAGTGGGCCGTCACCCGCGACGGCAAGCCCTCCGTCACGCACTACGACCTGATCGAGGCGTACCGGGCGGCGTCCCTGCTGGACATCAAGCTGGAGACCGGCCGCACCCACCAGATCCGGGTGCACATGTCCGCGCTGCGCCACCCCTGCGTCGGCGACCTCACCTACGGCGCGGACCCGACGCTGGCCAAGCGGCTCGGCCTGACCCGGCAGTGGCTGCACGCGGTCTCGCTGGGCTTCGAGCACCCCGAGGACGGGCGCTGGGTCGAGTTCACCTCCGCCTACCCCGAGGACCTGCAACACGCACTGGACGTCATCGCGAAGGAGAGCTGACATGGGGGCTTCGATCCGGGTGGTCGAAGGGGACGCGGACATGGCGCTGGTGCGCGGTGTCCGGCACGAGGTGTTCGTGCTCGAGCAGCAGGTGCCGCCGGAGCTGGAGTTCGACGAGTACGACGCCACCTCCGCGCACCTGCTGGCCGTCGGGCCGGACGGGGGCGCGCTCGGCACCGCCCGGCTGATCTCCGGCGCCGAGGCGCTGGCGATGACCGGCGGCACCGAGGGCCGGGTGCTGCTCGGCCGCCTCGCCGTGGTCGCCGCCGCCCGCGGGACCGGCCTCGGGGCGCAACTGGTGCGCGCGGTCGAGGAGTTGGGGCGCGAGCGGGGCGCCCGCGAGGTGGAGCTGCACGCGCAGGTGCAGGCGCTCGGCTTCTACGAGCGGCTCGGGTACGCGGCCCACGGGCCGGTGTACGACGACGCCGGGATCCCGCACCGGACGATGACGCGGGTGCTGTAGCGGCGAGGTGCCCCTGCCGCGCGTTCAGTCGGTGCGCACGCGCGGCAGGGACTCCGGGTGGTGGTCGCGCAGGTAGGCCAGCAGGTGTTCGCGGACGGCGAGCCTGAGGGCGGCGGCGTCGTCCGGGTCGCGGGCGGTCATGGCGGCGCGGACCACGACGGTGGACGGGGTGGTGTCGGAGACGGTGAGGGACCACGCCCGGCCGTCCCAGAGCCCGCTGCCGGCCAGGTAGCGCTCCAGCTCGGCGCGCAGCGCGTCGACCGGGGTGCGGTGGTCGAGGTGGAGCAGCAGCCAGCCGAGCAGGCCGGAGTCCCGGCGGGTCCAGTTCTCGTACGGCTTGGAGACGAAGTAGGAGACCGGGACGACCAGGCGGCGCTCGTCCCACAGGTGCAGCACCAGGTAGGAGAGGGTGATCTCCTCGACGGTGCCCTGCTGGCCGTCCAGCACGACGGTGTCGCCGATCCGCACGGTGTCACTGAAGGCGATCTGCAGCCCGGCGAAGAAGTTGCCCAGGGCGGACTGGGCGGCGATGCCCGCGACGATGCCGATGATGCCCGCGGAGGCGAGCAGGCTGGCGCCGACGGTGCGCATCGCGTCGAAGGTCAGCAGCAGCGCGCCGCCGGTGACCACCCAGACCACGGCGGAGCCGACCCGGCGGACCAGGCCGAGCTGGGTGCGCACCCGCCGCACCCGGGAGGCGTCCTCGGTGACCGTCTCGTAGCGGCTGAAGGCGGCCTCGATGACGGCGGCCAGCACCCGGACGGTCAGCCAGCCCAGCGAGCCGATCAGCACCAGCAGGACGCCGTGCCGGACCGCGTCGTCGTCGGTGTCGAAGATCCGGCGCACCGGCTGGGCGGCCAGCAGCAGGGCGGACAGCAGCACCAGTTGGAGCGGGACGCGGCAGCGGCGCAGCTGCGCCCAGACCGGGGCGTCGGGGTGGCGGGCGGCGAGGCGCTGGAGGACCTGGTCGACCAGCCAGCCGGCGAACAGGGTGGCGAAGGCGGCGGTGAGCAGGCTGGCGAGCGGCCAGAACACGGGGCACCTCGGGTGGCGTCCGGCGGTGGGGGATTCGCACCCTATCGCGGGGCATTGCACCGGTTCGGGAACCCCGGCGGGGGGACGGGCGTTTCCCGGGAGGCCGCGGACACCGCCGCCAGGGGGCCGCGGACACCGCCGGCGGGCTGACGGTTTCCTTACCGGCCGCCCGGTTAGGATCACCTGCCATGGGCTTCGGTGGGGCGTGGCGCGGCTGGTGGACCAGGCGCAGGGCGGTGCTGGCCGGCGGGGTGGCGGCCGCGCTGCTGCTCGGCGGCGGGTCGGTCGCGCTGGCCGGGCAGCCGGAGAAGGTGCACCGGGAGGACCGCTTCCTGGAGATGCCCGAGGTCGCGGGCAGCGCCGAGAACGTCCGGATCGACACCTCGTTCTTCACCGCGGGCGGCTCCGGGCGCCGCCCGGCGGTGCTGCTGGCGCACGGCTTCGGCGGGTCGAAGGACGAACTGCGCCCGCGCGCCGAGGAGTTGGCCCGACAGGGGTACGCGGTGCTGACCTGGTCGGCGCGCGGCTTCGGCAAGTCCACCGGGCAGATCGGCCTCAACCAGCCGGAACGCGAGGTCGCGGACGTCTCCCGGCTGGTGGACTGGCTGGCGCAGCGGCCCGAGGTGCTGCTCGACGCCCCCGGCGACCCGAAGGTGGGCGTGACCGGCGCCTCGTACGGCGGGGCGGTGTCGCTGCTGGCCGCCGGGTACGACCGCCGGATCGACGCGATCGCCCCGCAGATCACCTGGTTCGACCTGGCGGACGCGCTGTTCCCGCAGGCCGTGCAGGGGAGTTCGGCCGCCGACGGGGTCTTCAAGAAGCTGTGGGCCGGGATCTTCTTCACCACCGGCTCGTCCGCGGCGTTCGGCGAGGGCGGCTCCGCCGCCCCGGCGCAGGAGCAGGGCCCGGTGGGCTGCGGGCGGTTCCGGCCGGAGCTGTGCGAGATGTACGACCGGGTCGCGGCGGCCGGGCGGCCGGACGCGGACGCGGTGAAGCTGCTGGAGCACTCCAGCCCCTCCGCCGTCGCGGACCGGATCAAGGTGCCGACGCTCGTCGTCCAGGGCCAGCAGGACTCGCTGTTCCCGCTCGACCAGGGCGACCGGATCGCCCGGGCCGTCGCCGCGAACGGCGCGCCCGTCGCGGTCGACTGGTTCGGCGCCGGCCACGACGGCGGCCAGGAGACCAGCACCCGCGCGGACGCCCGGATCACCGCCTGGTTCGACCACTACCTCAAGGGCGACGGCACCGGCACCGGCCCCGCCTTCCGGGTCACCCGCACCGGCGGCGTCGACTCCACCGGCTTCCAGGCGGTGCTGCGCGGCGCGGACGCCGACGCCTACCCGGGCCTGGACGGCACGGCGCGGCGCGAGGTCGCGCTGACCGGCCGCGAGCAGCGGATCGCCAACCCGCCCGGCGGGTCGCCGCCGAACATCTCCACGCTGCCGGGCATCGGCGCGCTGTCCCAGCTGTCCGCGGTCGGCGCGGGCCTGTCCATCGACTTCCCCGGCCAGTACGCCTCCTTCGACTCGGCGCCGCTGGACAGCGCCCTGGACCTGACCGGCGCCCCCGCCGTGTCGGTGCGGGTCGCCGCGGACGCGCCCGAGGCGGTGCTGTTCGCCAAGCTGTACGACGTCGCCCCCGACGGCAAGCAGACCCTGCCGCAGCAGCTGGTCGCGCCGCTGCGGGTGACCGGCGCGGACGCGCCCGGCGGGCGGACGGTGCGGATCGCGCTGCCCGCCGTCGAGCACCGGTTCCCGGCCGGGCACCGGCTGCGCCTGGTGCTCGCCAGCACCGACCTGGCCTACGCCTCGCCCGCCGGGTCCGCCACGTACACCCTCGCCGCGGACGGGCCGCTGACCGTGCCCACCGTGCCGGAGCTGCGCACCGAGTCCGCGCCGGTGCCGGACCGGACCTGGGTGCTGCCGCTGGTCGCGCTGGGCCTCGCCGCGCTGCTGGTGTTCGCCCGGCGGCGGCGGGACACCGCCCCGACGCCGGACCCGGAGCTCGCGGACGTGCCGCTGGTGATCACCGGCCTGTCGAAGAAGTACAAGGGCTCGACCGACCGGTACGCGGTGCGCGAGCTGTCGTTCCGGGTGGAGCGCGGGCAGGTGCTCGGGCTGCTCGGCCCCAACGGCGCGGGCAAGACCACCACGCTGCGGATGCTGATGGGCCTGATCCGGCCCGACGCGGGCGGGATCAGGGTCTTCGGCCAGGCGATCCGGCCGGGCGCGCCGGTGCTCTCCCGGGTCGGCGCGTTCGTCGAGGGCGCGGGCTTCCTGCCGCACCTGTCCGGCCGGGCCAACCTGGAGTCGTACTGGGCGGCCACCGGGCGCCCGGTCGAGGACGCGCACTTCGCCGAGGCGCTGGAGATCGCCGGCCTCGGCGAGGCCCTGGAACGCGCCGTGCGCACCTACTCGCAGGGCATGCGGCAGCGCCTGGCCATCGCCCAGGCCATGCTCGGCCTGCCCGACCTGCTGATCCTGGACGAACCCACCAACGGGCTCGACCCGCCGCAGATCCGCGAGATGCGGGAGGTGATGGTCCGGTACGCCGCCGCCGGGCGCACCGTCATCGTCTCCAGCCACCTGCTCGCCGAGGTCGAGCAGTCCTGCACCCACCTGGTGGTGATGGAGCGCGGACAGCTGGTGGTGGCCGGCCCGACCGCGGAGATCACCGGCGCGGGCGAACACCTGCTGGTCTCCGTCGAGGACGGTTTCGAGGGCGCCGACGCGGTGGCCGGGAAGCTCGCCGAACTGGACGGCGTCGTCTCCGCCGAGGCCGTGCCCGCCGGACTGCTGGTGCGCCTGGACGGCCTGCCCGCGAGCCGGCTGACCGCCGAACTGGTGCGCCTGGGCGTGCCGGTGACCGGCATCGGCCCGCAGCGCCGGCTGGAGGACGCCTTCCTGTCCCTGATCCGAGGAGCGGCATGAGCGGCACGAGCCGGACGAGCGGCACGAGCGGCACGAGCGGGACCGTGATCGGCACCGCGGACGGGACCGCCGCGCCCGGCTACCGGCCCGGCCGGACGCTGCCGCTGCGGGTCGAGGCGATGCGCCAGCTGCGCCGCCGCCGCACCCTGGTGGTCGGCGGGGTGCTGGCCGCGCTGCCGCTCGTCCTGCTGGCGGCCTTCCAACTGGGCGGCACGCCAGGGCGGGAGAACCGCACCACGTTCATCGAGCTGGCGACCTCCTCCGGGGTCAACTTCGCCACCACCATGCTGTTCGTCGGCACCGGCTTCCTGCTGGTCATCCCGGTCGCGCTGTTCTCCGGCGACACGGTCGCCTCCGAGGCGAGCTGGTCCTCGCTGCGCTACCTGCTGGCCGCGCCGGTGCCGCGGGCCCGGCTGCTGGTGCGCAAGTTCACCGTGGCGATGGTCTTCTCGGCCGCCGCGGTGGTGCTGCTGCCCGCCGTCGGACTGGTCGTCGGCACCGCCGCGTACGGCTGGGGCGACCTGAAGCTGCCCACCGGGGCCACGCTGACCGCCGCCGAGGCGCTGCCCCGGCTGGGGATCGCCGTGCTGTACGTCTTCCTCGCCGAGATCGTGGTCGGCGCGCTGGCGTTCTGGCTCTCCACGGCCACCGACGCCCCGCTCGGTGCGGTCGGCGGCGCGGTCTTCGCCTCCATCGTCACGGGCGTGCTGGACGCCGTCACCGCGCTCGGCTCGCTGCGCGAGTGGCTGCCCGCGCACTGGCAGTACGCCTGGGCGGACGCGCTCCAGCCGCGGCTGGAGTGGGGCGGCATGGTGCAGGGCGTGGTGCTGTCGCTGTCGTACGCGGTGGTGCTGCTGGCGCTGGCGTTCCGCGGGTTCGCGGCGAAGGACGTGGTGTCCTGAGGGTGCCGGCTCGGGGTTCTGGGCCCGGGGCCCGGGTTCGGGGCCCGGCCCGGCCCGGGGCTCAGCGGGCGCCGTCGCGGACCAGCAGCAGGTCGAGGTCGAGGGCGTGCGCCCGGGACGTCCAGATCGGCAGGTGCTCGGTGAGGAACCAGGACGCCTCCTCCAGGTCGTCCTCGTCCAGCGCCTCGACGTCCTGCTCGTGGATCGACTCCGAGGCCAGCGCGGCCAGTTCGACCAGCAGGTCGCCGGTGTCGGCGCGGCCGGCGAGGGTCGGGTACGGCCACGGCCAGTCGTCGGTGGCGCCGGCCGGGAACGGCCAGGGGCGGGACCACAGCGCGGTGAGGGCGGGCAGCTCGAGGGCGGTGAAGACCTCCGCCAGCTCGTCCCAGTGCCGGCCGGGGACGGAGACCGCGCCCAGCGGGGTGCCGAAGGCGCCGGCCAGGGCCGGGAGCAGGGCGGTGTAGCGGGAGTCCTCGCCGGGGCGCAGCCGGCCGGAGAGCAGCTCGGCGAGCGCGGCGGAGGGCGGCACGCCGGGGAGCGTGCGTTCGCCCGAGCCGGGCAGGCGCAGCAGGGCGGCGGCGTCCACCGCGAAGGCGGAGAAGTACTGTTCGGCCATGCCCGCATTCTGCCCCGGATCTGGGACAACTGCCCTACGGAGGGGGAGGATTCGGGGAGGAACAGGCGTCGGGGCGGTCGGGGCCGGGATCAGGAGAAGCGGAAGAGCTGGGAGCCCGCGCCCGGGGTGCAGGTGCTGATGGTGAGGGTCTTCCCGCTGCCGTTGTCGGTCAGGCAGCTCTGCGGGTACGCGTAGCCGAACTTCAACTGGAAGTTGCCGGAACCGGCATCGGTGACGTACCAGGCGGTCGCGTCGTTGAAGGATGAGGCACTGGCGAGTTCGGCCGCGGTTCCGCCACCGAAGGCGGGAGCGCCGAGGCTGATGCCGCTGTCGGCCTTGCACGCGGTGAAGGTGGTCGCGCCGGTGTTGGCGGACTTGATCCAGCCGTAGGAGGTGTGGCCGCCGGAGATCACCGGGACGCCCGCGCTGACGGCGTCGGAGCCGAGGCCGATGGTTCGGCCGCTGCCGGTGTTGACCAGCTTTCCCCAGCCGGCGCCGCCGCAGCCCGGGGCCGGGCCGGACGTGGTGGCGGGAGCGCTGGTCTGCTGCTGGGGCGGCTTGGGGGTGCTGCCGCCGGAGCCGCTGCCGGAGCTGCCGCCCGAGGCGGTCGAGGAGCCGCCGGCCGCGCCGCCGCCGTTGGAGGAGCCGTTGGAGGTGCCCGGGTTGCTCCCGCCGCCCCCGCTGCCGCCGCCGTTGGCGCCCGTGCGGTCGGCCTGGGCCGGGTCGGTGTCCGGCGGGGCGCCGTCGCCGGACGGGGTGGCGCCGGGCGGCGGTGAGGGGGCGGGGGACGGCTGCCCGGAGGTGGAGGCGTCGGGCGGGGCGGACGGGCCGGTGGCCGTGGCCGCGGTGGTGGCCGGGCTGCCGGGGGGCAGGGTGGAGTCGGCGGTGCTGTGGCTGCCCCCCTCCTGCCAGGGCAGCAGGTTGAGCTGCTGGGCGGTCACTCCGCCGCCGGTGACCAGCACCACGGGCAGGATCAGGGTGGCCAGGCGGCGGCGCCCGGAACGCTTCTCCGCGGCGGGGGCCGGGGCGGCGGCGGGCGCGGCGGCCGAGGCGGCGGGCGCGGGGACGGCGGGCGCGGGGACGGCCGGGGGTTCCTCGGCGGCTTCGGGCGCGGTGAGCACCGCGCCGAGCCCGGCCGGGGTGGACATCGCCTGCCGGGCGGCGACGGCCAACGCCGCCGCGTCCGGGTAGCGCTCCGCGGGGTCCTTGGCGAGCGCCCGGGCGACCACCGCCCGCACCGGGGCGGGCACGCCCTCCGGCAGTTCGGGGACCGGCTCGCGGACGTGCTTGAGCACCACTTCGAGCGGCGTCCCGCCGGTGAACGGCACCGCGCCGGCCAGCAGTTCGTACAGCACCACGCCGACCGAGTAGAGGTCGGAGGCGGCCGAGGCGTCCTTGCCCTCGGCGCGTTCGGGCGCCATGTACAGGGCGGTGCCGATCACCGCGTGGGAGGTGGTGATCCGGCTGTCGGCGAGGGAGCGGGCGATGCCGAAGTCGGTGACGGTGATCCGCCCGTCCGCGTCGATCATCAGGTTGGACGGCTTGATGTCCCGGTGCACGATGCCCTGCCGGTGCGCGGCGTGCAGCGCGTCCAGCACCTGGGCGGCGACGTCCAGCGCGCGGTCGGTCGGGAAGGGGTCGCGGCCGCGGGCCTCGTCGAGGGGCTTGCCGGAGAGCAGCTCCATCACGATGTACGCCGTCCGGGCGTCCGGATCGCTGTCGTCCTCGCCGTAGTCGTGGATGTGCACCACGCCGCGGTGGTTCATCGCGGCCAGCACCGTCGCCTCGCGGCGGAACCGGGCGGCGAAGACCTCGTCCTCCATCAGGGCCGGGAGCACGATCTTCACCGCGACCTGGCGCCCGAGCACCTGGTCCTCGGCCCGCCACACCTCGCCCATCGCACCGCTGCCGAGCCGCTCGGAGAGCGCGTACCGGCTCCCGAGGACCGTCCCCCGACCCCACATGTCCCGCATCCCCCGAGCATGTTGTACGACTTGTCAGTAGTGATTCTGGCCGTTCGGACGCCCGGGGGGAAGCCGCTGCCGTCCCCCGCCCCGCCCGACCGCCGCGACTCTACACCCGTTGCTTGGTGCAACTGGCGTGCGGAGGAACGGAGATGAGGCTTGGTCAGGGCAGGTGCGGGGGCGGGGTGTTGGGCGGGGGCGGGACGCGGGGCGGCTTCGGTCAGCGGCGCAGGCGGGCGTCGGTGGCGAGGGAGTCGACCAGGGCCTCGACGCTCTCGGGCGGGAGGCCGCGGGAGACGAACCAGGCGCCGACGTTGCGCACGTCGCGCTCCAGGAAGGAGAGGCCGCGCGGGTTGGCCACCACGTCGACGATCTGCGGGACGTCGATGACCACCAGGCGGCCGCGGTGCACCAGGATGTTGTAGGCCGAGAGGTCTCCGTGCGCGTAGCCGTCGTAGGCCAGCAGCGCGAGGCTGCGGCCCAGTTGGGCCCACAGGTCGTCGATGTCGGCCTCCTCGGCGCGCAGTTGGGCCAGCCGGGGCGCGGCCGTGCCGTTCTCGTCGCCGACGAACTCCATCAGGATCTCGGTGCCGGTGATCTGCACCGGGTACGGCACGGCGACGCCCGCCGACCAGAGCCGGCACAGCGCGGCGAACTCGGCGGCCGCCCACTGGCCCGCGATCGCCTCCTTGCCGAAGGCGGTGCGCTTGGCCATCGCCCGGGTGACCCGGGACTCCTTGTGCTGGCGGCCCTCCAGGTAACCCGAATCCCGGTGGAACATCCGGTGCTGGGCGTCCCGGTACCGCTTGGCGGCCATCAGGGTGCGGCGGCCGGTGCCGGGGACGGCGCGCTCCAGCAGGAAGACGTCCGCCTCCTTGCCGGTCTTCACGATGCCCAACTCGGTGTCGACGGCCGCGAGTTCGGTCACGACCCAGTCGGGGCGCGGCTCAGGGCCCTTCTCGGTCGGGGTGGACTGGTCCCACGTCGACCAGCGGTCGCCGACGGCGGGGCCGTCGGTCACGGGGGCGGGGTACTGCTCCCCGGCGTCACTGTCGGCGTCGGCGTCGGTGCCGAAGGCGGTGTCGGCGAAGTAGTCGTACTCGGGCTGGGAGTCGTCGAAGCGGTCGGCCCGGCGGCCGCGACGGGAAGCACCCTTGGGGCGGATGCGGGAGAAGGAATCGCTGTCGGCAAAGCGCTCGCGCACTGCGGTGGCTCCTGGGGAGTGGCCCACCGGGGCGCGGAGTGTCGCGCGGTCAGCCGGTGGGGCGAAGACGGGGGGAGGCGTATGGCGCGCACACGAAGGCGCACCGCGTCACGGCGGCAACCATCGGTCTGCACCTCCTCTCGTCGGGCCCGCGAGCGCACGGCGGCGCGGCGGGACGGGGAACACTCTAGGCGGGGGGTGGACGTGGTGCAAAGGGTTTTTCCGGGGGTGGTGGCGAGGGGGAGGAGCGGGGGAGGAGGGGCGGCGTGGCGGGGGTGGGAAATTCCCTATCGGGCTGTATGTTGAGGTCGAATAGGGAAGGATAGGGAATGAACGATTTCTACTCCGTCGAGGACGTGGCCGAGTTGCTCGGGCTGCACGTGAAGACCGTGCGGGGGTACGTGCGGGACGGCAAGCTCAAGGCGGTGCGGATCGGGAAGCAGTACCGGATCGCTCGGGCGGAGGTGGAGGCGTTCACCGGGGGCGGGGTGTCGGCGGGGCCGTCGCGGGTGGAGGTTTCGGCGGTGGTGCAGGTGGACGGGGTGGGGGCGCGGGATGCGGACCGGCTGGTGACGGGGGTGCTGGCGGCGGCGTCGGCGTGGTCCGGGGGGTCGCGGCCGCTGTGGGTGCAGGCGGTGCGGGAGGAGGAGCGGGGGGCGTTGCGGTTCGTGGTGCTGGGGCCGCCCCGGCGGGTGTCCGAAGTGCTGGCGCTGGTCGACGAGTTGGCGGGGGGCATGCGGTGACGGAGGTCCGGGAGCTGGGCGGGGTGCCGGTGCTGGTGGCGCCGGCCGGGGGCGAGGCGGTGGCGGGGGAGCGGCAGGCGCTCGACCTGCTGGGGGACGCGTCGTACCGGGGGGCGTCCTGGGTGGCGCTGCCGGTGGAGCGGCTGGACACGGAGTTCTTCCGGCTGCGCAGCGGTGTCGCGGGGGCGGTGGTGCAGAAGTTCGCGCAGTACCGGACTGGCCTGGCGGTGGTGGGGGACGTGGCGGGGCACGTGGCGGCGTCGGACGCGCTGCGCGACTTCGTCCGGGAGAGCAACCGGGGTCTGCAGCTGTGGTTCGTCGCGGACCTGCCGGAGCTGGCCGGGCGGCTGTCCGGTCCGGGGGTTATCCGGGGCAGTTGACTTCGACGCGAGGACTTCCGATGCCAGGTGACATGTGCAATTGTACATGTCACCTGGCCGTCGAGGGCACCTCGACGGCCTCCCACCCTCCGCCGCGGCCCCCCAACCGCGGCGTCATCCCGGCCCGGAGGCCCCCACGTGCGAACCTTCCGGAAAGCATGCGCGTCCGCAGGACGGACGCTGAGCCTGCTGTTGTCCCTCTGCCTGACCCTCGGCTTCCTGGGCGCGCTGGCGCCCGGCGCCGGGGCCGCCACCCGGACCGAGCAGAAGCCGGCCAAGTCCGACCCGGCGAAGGCGTCGAAGTCGGCGCCGCGCAACACCGAGGCGGCCGAGCGCCGCAAGGACTCCGACCGCGACCTGCGGGCGGACGCCAGCAAGCGGCCGCCGCTGACGGCCGGCGGCGCACCCGGCAGCGCCCGGGCCGGGGCCCTGGCGGCCGCGGCGACCTGCAACGCCTCGGACTTCACCAGCCGTACCGGCAGCGCCCTGGTGGCGCAGATCAAGTCCGCCTCGGTGGACTGCGTCAACTCGCTGTTCACCCTCAAGGGCAACGACGCGAAGTCGGCGTTCGGCGAGTCGCAGATGGTCAGCGTGGCCAACGCGCTGCGCGAGGTGTCCGCCGGCTACCCGGGCGACGACTCCACTTCGGCCACCCAGATCGTGCTGTACCTGCGGGCCGGCTACTACGTGCAGTGGTACAACCCGGACGCCGTCGGCGCGTACGGCAGCAGCCTGAAGAGCGCGATCGAGGGCGGCCTGGACGCCTTCTTCGGCAGCGCGCACTCGCAGGACGTGAACGACGCGAACGGCGCCACGCTGTCCGAGGCGGTCACCCTGATCGACAGCGCCGCCGAGAACGCCCGCTACCTGAACGTCGTCAAGCGCCTGCTGAACGGCTACAACAGCGGCTACGACTCGTCCTGGTACATGCTCAACGCGGTCAACAACACCTATACGGTGCTGTGGCGCGGCCACCAGAACAGCGACTTCCCGTCCGCGGTGCAGGCCGACCCGAGCGTGCTGGACACCCTGCAGTCCTTCGCCTCCCGCAACAGCGCGCTGCTCGGCGGCGACAAGGGCTACCTGGTCTCCAACGCGGGCCGCGAGCTGGGCCGCTTCCTCCAGTACCCGGCGCTGCAGGCGAAGGTCCGGCCGCTGGTGAAGGGCCTGCTGGACCAGAGCTCGATCACCGGGCGCACCGCCGCGCTGTGGGTCGGCCTGGCCGAGATGACCGACAGCTACGACAAGGCCAACTGCTCGTACTACGGCACCTGCGACCTGGCGAACCGGCTCAGGACCGCGGTGCTGACCGTCGACTACACCTGCAGCGGCAGCATCAGGATCATCGCCCAGGCGCTGACCGCCGACCAGCTGACCACCGCCTGCACCAGCCTCAAGGGCCAGGACGCCTACTTCCACGGCGTGGTCAAGGACGGCGGCGCGGTCGCGAACGACAACAACTCCACCATCGAGGTGGTGGTCTTCCACTCCAGCAGCGACTACCAGACCTACGCCGGCACCATCTTCGGCATCTCCACCGACAACGGCGGCATGTACCTGGAGGGCGACCCGGCCGCGGCGGGCAACCAGCCCCGGTTCATCGCCTACGAGGCCGAGTGGGTCCGCCCGGACTTCCAGATCTGGAACCTCAACCACGAGTACACCCACTACCTCGACGGCCGGTTCGACATGGCCGGCGACTTCGACGCCGGCATGACCACCCCGACCGTCTGGTGGGTCGAGGGCTTCGCCGAGTACGTCTCCTACTCGTACCGCAAGGTCGACTACACCGACGCGACGACCCAGGCCGGCCTGCACACCTACGCGCTGTCCACCCTGTTCGACACCACCTACGACAACGCCGACCAGACCCGGATCTACAACTGGGGCTACCTGGCCGTCCGCTACATGCTGGAGCAGCACCGTTCGGACCTGGACGCCGTGCTCGCCGAGTACCGCGCCGGTGACTGGAACGGCGCCCGCACCCTGCTGAAGACCACCATCGGCACCCGCTACGACGCCGGCTTCAACACCTGGCTGACCGCCTGCAGCACCGGCTCCTGCGGCGGCGGTACCACCACGCCCACCGACCCGGGCAGTGACTGCGGCGCCACCAACCAGCAGCAGCTCGACCTCGGCTGCAGCCGCCAGGACGCCGCCGCGGCCGCCGGTGACTACGCCTACTTCTACGTGTGGGTCCCGGCCGGCACCGCCAAGCTGACCGTCAGCTCCAGCGGCGGCACCGGCAACGCCGACCTCTACTACAACGCCGCCACCTGGGCCACCACCGGCGCCAGCACCGCCAAGTCCACCAACAGCGGCAACGCCGAGACCCTGACCGTCGCCGACCCGCCCGCGGGCTGGAACTACGTCAGCCTCCACGCCGCGGGCAACCAGCCCTTCGCGGGCGTCACCATCAGCGCCTCCGACGGCACCTCCACCCCGCCCGGCAACGGCGGCACCGAGTGCACGGCGGACGACACCCGCCGGCTGGACACGGGCTGCGTCCGCAGCAACGTCACCGCCACCGCGGGCAACTACGCCAGCTTCTACCTGTGGATCCCGGCCGGCACCGCCAGCCTGAAGATCAACACCTCCGGCGGCACCGGCAACGCCGACCTGTACTACAACGGCAGCACCTGGGCCACCACCGGCGCCAACACCGCCAAGTCCACCAACAGCGGCAACACCGAGACCCTGACCGTCGCCAACCCGCCCGCGGGCTGGAACTACGTCAGCCTCCACGCCGCCCAGGACTTCACCGGCGCCACCGTCTCCGCCTCCTTCTGAGCAAGTCCCGCACCGAACGGCCCGGCCCACCGCACCGG
>NZ_JBHUWH010000092.1:0-21813 GCF_042670125.1 Kitasatospora sp. NPDC057198
CCGACCATTGAGGACGCCGACCGCTGAGAGCGCCGGAAAACACGGAGGCCCCCGGCTGTGCCGGGGGCCTCCGCTCTGTGCTGATCACCGTGACTTCCGGTGGAGCTCCCCCAATTGGACTCGAACCAATAACCTGCCGATTAACAGTCGGCTGCTCTGCCAATTGAGCTATGGGGGACCGCGCTCCTCCAATTGGACTCGAACCAATAACCTGCCGATTAACAGTCGGCTGCTCTGCCAATTGAGCTATGGAGGATCGTACTTCCGCCGCCAGCACCCGAGCCGCCGGATCGCTCCAGCCCTGCGGTGCTCGCTGCGGGACATACATTAGCGCACTCAGGGGGGTGTTCCGCCAATCGCTTTGCCCGGACCTCCTCCCCCACCTCGCCCCCCGTCCCGCGGCGGTCCGGTCCGGCGCGCCCCGCGCGCGCCCGGGGGCGCGGACGGGGATGCTGGTGCACGGCGGCGCCGGCTGGCCCGGACCCGCCACCGGCAGGGTGGTTCACGCCCCGGCCGGACGGGTAGACGCGGCACACAATCGCGCGGCGACGAAGGGTGGAACCAGCACATGTGGAAGGTGTCGTTGATCGTGGGCCTCGGGATCGGGTACGTCCTCGGTACCCGGGCCGGGCGCGAACGCTACGAGCAGCTGGCCGGCGCGGCCCGGCACGTGCGGGAGAACCCGCGGGTGCAGGACGCGGCGGGCAAGGCCAAGCAGCAGGCCGGCGCGGTCGCCGGGAAGGCCGCCGGGGCGGTCGCCGACAAGGTCGGCGAGAAGCTCCCGAACGCGCTCACCGAGCGCGTCCCGTACTTCGCCAAGCAGCACGGCGAGGACGACGGCTGGGGCACCGTCCGCCCCTGAGCCGGCGCCTCCCGCCGGGCCGGCGCGGACCGTCGTCGGACGGGGTGGTTCCGGTACCGACTGGGCAACACTTGCGGCAGTCGGCCCCGCCCCGGCCGTCGACTGCGGCATGATCTCGGCATGGCCATCGTCGCGGGCATCGACAGCTCCACCACTCGCACCCGGATCGTCGCGTGCGACGCCGACACCGGCGCCGTCCTGCGGCAGGGCCGGGCCCCGCACCCGCTGCCCGAGGGCGAGGACGCCCGGAGCACCGAGGTCGACCCGCAGACCTGGCTGCACTCGCTGGGCGACGCCGCCGCCGGGGGCCTGCTGGAGGGCGTCCGGGCGATCGGCGTCTCCGCGCAGCAGCACGGCCTGATCGGGCTGGACGCCGGCGGCGTGCTAGTGCGGCCCGCACTGCTGTGGAACGACCCCCGCTCGGCGGGTTCGGCGGCCGCGCTGCTGGACGCGCTGGGCGGGCCGCAGCCCTGGGTGGAGGCGATCGGCGCCGTCCCCGGCCCCACGTACACCGTCGCCAAGCTGCGCTGGCTGGCCGAGTTCGAACCGGTCTCGGCGCAGCGGATCGCCGAGGTGCTGCTGCCGCACGACTGGCTGGTCTCCCAGCTGCTGGGCGGCCCGAAGCGGCGCACCACGGACCGCGGGGACGCCTCCGGCACCGGCTACTGGTCGCCGGTCACCGGCGAGTACCGGCAGGACCTGATCAAGCTGGCGCTCGGCCACGAGCTGGCCGTCCCGGACGTGCTGGGCCCGGCCGAGCCCGCCGGGCACACCCCCGAGGGGCTGCTGATCTCGGCCGGCACCGGGGAGAACATGGCGGCGTCGCTGGGCCTCGGGCTGGGCATCGGCGACGCGGTGGTGTCGCTGGGCGGCAACGGGACGATCTTCGCGGTGCACGACCGGGCGGTGGTCGACCCGTCCGGCCTGGTCTCCTCGTTCGCCGACGCCACCGGCCGGCACCTGCCGATGGTGGCCACCCTGAACGCCGCGCAGGTGCTGCGCTCCACCGCCGCGATGCTCGGCACCGACCTGGCGGGCCTGTCCGAACTGGCCCTGCAGTCCTCGCCCGGCGCGTACGGGATGGTCTTCCTGCCGTACCTGGACGGCGAGCGGACGCCGAAGCTGCCGCACGCCGCGGGCACCCTGACCGGGCTGCGGGCCGAGTCGATGGCGCCGCAGCACGTGGCGCGGGCCGCCGTCGAGGGCATGCTGTGCAACCTCGCGGAGGCGCTGGACGTGCTGCGCGGACACGGCGTGGCGGTGCACCGGGTCTTCCTGCTGGGGACGGCCGGGCGGCTGCCCGCGGTGCGGGAGATCGCGCCGCAGCTGTTCGGGCTGCCCGTGGTGGTGCCCCCGCCGGGCGACCACGCGGCGCGCGGCGCGGCCCGGCAGGCCGCCTGGGCCCTCGCCGGAACGCCCGAGCCCCCGCACTGGGAGCTGCCCGACCTGACCGTGCTCGCCCCCGACCAGGAGCACGACCTGGCGGTCGGCAGCGCGGTGCGCCAGCAGTTCGCGGCGCTGCGCGAGCAGTACCACCCCGAGACCGCCTGACCCGCCGCCTGATGTGCGGGAGTCCCGGCCCGGTGCCACCGTGGAGTTTCCACGAGTGGAGGGACGTTCCGCCATGGCGTTGCACAAGGGCAAGAAGGACGAGGAGAAGCGGCTGCCGTTCAGCCCGCTGCACGTACTGACCGATCCGCTGGGCGCGATGCAGCAGGCACCGGCACTGCACCAGCTGCCCCCGGTACCGATCCCGCCGCCCGTCGCCTACCAGCTGATCCACGACGAACTGATGCTGGACGGCAACGCCAAGCTCAACCTGGCGACCTTCGTCACCACCCAGATGGACGAGTACGCGGACCGGCTGATGTCCGAGTGCCGCGACAAGAACATGATCGACAAGGACGAGTACCCGCAGACCGCCGAGCTGGAGCGGCGCTGCGTGGCGATCCTGGCCGACCTGTGGCACGCGCCCGACCCGGCCGCCGCGGTGGGCTGCTCGACCACCGGCTCCAGCGAGGCGTGCATGCTCGCCGGGATGGCGCTCAAGCGGCGCTGGATGGCCCGCAACGCCGACCGGTACGCGGCCGGGGCGCGGCCGAACCTGGTGATGGGCGTCAACGTGCAGGTCTGCTGGGAGAAGTTCTGCAACTTCTGGGAGGTCGAGGCGCGGCTGGTCCCGATGGAGGGCGAGCGCTTCCACCTCGACGCCGAGCAGGCGGTGGCGCACTGCGACGAGAACACCATCGGCGTGGTCGGCATCCTCGGTTCCACCTTCGACGGCTCCTACGAGCCGATCGCCGAGATCTGCGCCGCCCTGGACGCCTTCCAGGAGCGCACCGGCCTGGACGTGCCGGTGCACGTGGACGGGGCCTCCGGCGGCATGGTCGCGCCGTTCCTCGACCCGGACCTGGTGTGGGACTTCCGGCTGCCGCGGGTGGCCTCGATCAACACCAGCGGCCACAAGTACGGACTGGTGTACCCGGGCGTCGGCTGGGCGCTGTGGCGGGACGGCGCGGCGCTGCCCGAGGAGCTGGTGTTCAAGGTCAACTACCTGGGCGGCGAGATGCCGACCTTCGCGCTGAACTTCTCCCGGCCGGGCTCGGAGGTGGTCGCCCAGTACTACGCCTTCCTGCGGCTCGGGTTCGCCGGGTACCACGCGATCCAGCAGGCGTGCCGGGACGTCGCCGGGTACCTGGCGGCGGAGGTCGAGAAGCTCGGGCCGTTCCGGCTGATCACCCGGGGCGCCGAACTGCCGGTGTTCGCGTTCACCACCGTCGACGACTGCCCGTTCGACGTGTTCGACGTCTCCCGGCGGCTGCGCGAACGCGGCTGGCAGGTGCCCGCGTACACCTTCCCGGAGAACCGCACCGACCTCGCGGTGCTGCGGGTGGTGTGCCGCAACGGGTTCACCCGGGACCTGGCGGACCTGCTGCTGGCCGACCTGCAGCGGCTGCTGCCCGAGCTGCAGCGCCAGCCCGCGCCGCTCAGCGAGCTGGGGATGCCCCGGCGCAGCGGGTTCCACCACTGAGCGGGGGGCGGCTCTCCGGGCGGTGCTCCGCGGCTCAGTCCAGGTAGCCGCGGAGCTGGTCGGCGAAGGCGTGGTCGCGGAGCTTGCCGAGCGTCTTCGCCTCGATCTGCCGGATCCGCTCCCTGGTCACCCCGAACAGGTGGCCGATCTCCTCCAGGGTGCGCGGGCGGCCGTCGTCGAGGCCGTAGCGGAGCTGGACCACCTGGCGCTCGCGCTCGCCCAGGGTGGCCAGCACCGCCTCCAGGTGCTCGCGCAGCAGCAGGAAGGAGGCACTCTCGGCCGGCGAGGCGGCGTCGGCGTCCTCGATCAGGTCGCCGAGGGCCACGTCGTCCTCCTCGCCGACCGGGGTGTGCAGCGAGACCGGCTCCTGGGCCAGTTTGAGGATCTCCCGGACCCGCTCCGGCGAAAGTTGCAGCGCCGCGCCGACCTCGGCGGGCGTCGGCTCGACGCCGCGCTCCTGCAGCATCGAGCGCTGCACCCGCAGCACCCGGTTGATCAGCTCCACCACGTGCACCGGCACCCGGATGGTGCGGGCCTGGTCGGCGAGGGCGCGGCTCATCGCCTGGCGTATCCACCAGGTCGCGTAGGTGGAGAACTTGTAGCCGCGCGCGTAGTCGAACTTCTCCACCGCCCGGATCAGGCCCAGGTTGCCCTCCTGGACCAGGTCGAGCAGGGTCAGGCCGCGCCCGACGTAGCGCTTGGCGACCGAGACGACCAGCCGCAGGTTGGCCTCGATCAGGCGGCGCTTGGCGATCCGGCCGAGCACCACCAGCCGGTCCAGGTCGCCGAGCAGGCGCTCGTCGGTGGGCGGGACGCGGTCCAGCGCCTCCTCCGCGAACAGGCCGGCCTCGATGGCGCGGGCCAGCTCCACCTCCTCGACGGCGGTCAGCAGCCGGATCCGGCCGATCTCGCGCAGGTACTGGCGCAGCAGGTCGGCGGCCGGGCCGGCGCCCCCGTCCAGGGCGGGTTCCGGCGGCTCCTCGGCGAGCTCCTCGGCAGTGGGCTCCTCGGGGGCGAGTTCCCCGGGTGCGAGCTCCTCAGGGACGGCTTCTTCGGTGGCAGGCTGCTGGGCGGGGGCGCGCCCGGTGCCGGACGGGCCGGACGGGGGCGGGCCGGGCTGGGACGGGATCGCGGCGTCCCGGACGGGGGCGGTCTGGGGCGGGCGGGCAACGGAAAGCTCCACGGGCATCCCTCCAGGGGCCGCGCGCGGCCTGGGGGTTGCCGCGCCACACCCGAGGGGATACCCAGCGCGGCGGGCCCGGGCACCTGTCGGCGGCCGCGAGGTGGCCGGGCGGCACCCGACGGGCGCACGGGTGCCGACCCCTGACAGCGGGTCAGAGCGCAGCGGCGGGTCGGAGCGCGGCAGCGGGTCAGGGCGCGGCGGCAGGTCGGAGCGCGGCGGCGGGTCAGAGCGCGGCGGCGCCGCGGGAGCGGAGCTGCTGGCCGTACTGCTGCAGGGCCCACAGCTCGCTCTGCACCGGGTGCTGCTCCTCGGCGGTGGCCCGGTCGCCGAGCCGGCGCAGGTGGGCGCGGACCTCGTCGATCCGGCGGTCCACGGCCTGCAGGCGCAGCTTGACCAGGAACTCCCCCGCGTACACCTCGTCGGCCTTGCGGCGGGAGCGGATCGGCTCGACGGTCAGCTCGGTGACCAGGCCGCGGACCTGGTCGTCCGGGCTGGCCTCGCGAACGGCGGCGGTGAAGTCGGGCAGGGTCGCACCGTACGCGGTGCCGCCGACCTGGCCGATGGCGCGGCGGACGGCCCGGTACGGCGGGGTGGGGAACTCGTCCTCGCCGTACTGGTCGAAGGCCGGACTGACCAGGTCGGGGTGCTGGAGGGCGAGCTTGAGCAGTTCGCGCTCCACGAACTGGGCCGGGTCGCGCGGGTTGAGCCGGAAGGCCGGGCGCTCGGGGCGGGCGGGCGGCTGGGCAGCGTCGGGGCGGCGCGACGTGCGCTGCGGGCCGCTCTGCTGGTTCTCGCGCTGCCAGCGGGCGAGCTGGGCGATCCGGTTGACCACGAAGCGCTCGTCCAGGATGCCGACCATGCCGGCCAGTTGGACGGCGTACTCGTGCTGGATCGAGCGGTCCTTGATCTTGACGATGATCCCGGCGGCCTCCTCCAGCGCGGCCGCGCGGCCCTCCGCGGTGTCCACCCGGTGCCGGGCGACGGCCGAACGGAGCGCGAACTCGAACAGCGGGACGGGGTTGTCCACCAGGGTGCGGACCGCCTCGTCGCCCTGGGCCAGGCGCAGTTCGCACGGGTCCATGCCGCCCGGGGTGATGGCGATCGAGGTGCGGGCGGCGAACTTCTGGTCGTCCTCGAAGGCGCGCAGGGCGGCCTTCTGGCCCGCGGCGTCGCCGTCGAAGGTGAAGACCGTCTCGCCGCGGTAGGTGGAGGTGTCCATCAGCAACCGACGGATGATCTTGATGTGGTCCTCGCCGAAGGCGGTGCCGCAGGTGGCCACCGCCGTGGTGACGCCCGCCAGGTGACAGGCCATCACGTCGGTGTAGCCCTCGACCACCACCGCCCGGCCGGACTTGGCGATCTCCTTGCGGGCCAGGTCGATGCCGTACAGGACGTTCGACTTCTTGTAGATCGGCGTCTCGGGGGTGTTCAGGTACTTCGGGCCGTTGTCGTCCTCGCGCAGCCGGCGCGCGCCGAAGCCCACCACGTCGCCCGCGCTGTCCCGGATCGGCCAGACCAGGCGGCCCCGGAAGCGGTCGATCAGGCCGCCGCGCTGGCCCTGCGAGGCCAGGCCGCCGACCGAGATCTCCTTGTCGGTGAAGCCGCGGCCGCGCAGGAAGCGCACCAGGTGCTCCCAGCCGACCGGGGCGTACCCCACCCCGAAGTGCTTGGCGGCGGCCTCGTCGAAGCCCCGCTCGGCCAGGAAGCGGCGGCCGATCTCCGCCTCCGGCGCGGCCAGTTGCTCCTGGAACCAGGCGGCGGCCACCTTGTGCGCCTCGACCAGCCTGGTCCGCTCGCCCTGCTGGTGGCGCGGACTGTAGCCGCCCTCCTCGTAGCGCAGGGTGATGCCCGCCTGGGCGGCCATCCGCTCGACCGCCTCCGCGAACGAGCAGTGCTCGATCTTCATCAGGAAGGTGATCGTGTCGCCGGACTCGCCGCAGCCGAAGCAGTGGAAGACGCCCTTGCCCGGGTGCACGTAGAAGGACGCCGACTTCTCGTCGTGGAACGGGCAGACGCCCTTCAGCTGCGCGCCGCCACCGGCCGCCAGCTGCACGTAGTCGCCGACCACGGCGTCGATCGGCAGGGCGGCACGCACCGCCTGCACATCCTCGTCCCTGATCCGACCGGCCACCGGGAAAGTCTACGGGAGCGGGTGTGACACTCCGGGCCCCGAGCGGTGCGGACGCCGGTGCCGGGCAGTACGGGCGCGGGCAGTACGGGCGCGGGCGGTGCGGGCGCGGGTGCCGGGCGGCCCGGGGTCAGCCGACCAGTTTGGCGTGCAGGGCGAGCGCGGAGGCGTCGGTGAGGGTGGCGATCTGGTCGATCACGGTGCGCAGCGCGGCCCTGCCGTCCTCGGCCTCCTCGTACTGGGCGGCGAACACCGGGTCCAGGTGGTGCGGGGCACCGTTCAGCAGCGCGTCGGCCAGCTCGGCGATCACCACCCGCTGGCGGGAGCGCAGTTGGGCCTGCTCGTCGCGCTGCATGACGTACCGGACGGCGACCGCCTTGAGCACCGCGCACTCCAGCCGGACGCCGCGCGGGACGACCAGCTCGGCGTCGTACCGGGTGAGCGGGCCGGGGCCGTAGCGGGCCCGGGTGGCCTGCTCGGCGGCCAGGCAGAAGCGGCCGATCAGCTGGCTGGTGAGGTCCTTCAGACCGGCCCGGGCGCGGGCGGTGCCGTCGTAGCCGACCGGCCACCAGTCCTCGGCGCGCAGCCGGTCCAGCGCCTCGTCGAACTCGGCGGGATCGGCCTCGGCGAACCGCTCGGCGATCTTGAACAGTTCGGCCCGCTCCCCGGGGGAGCCCAGCGCGGCCGGGTCGATGTGGCCGGCCTGCAGGCCGTCCTCCACGTCGTGCGTGGAGTAGGCGACATCGTCCGACCAGTCCATCACCGTGGCCTCGAAGCACTTGCGGCCGTCCGGCGCGCCGGTGCGCAGCCAGCGGAACACCGGCAGGTCGTCCCCGTACACGCCGTACTTGGTGGAGCCGGGGGCGGTGGGGTGCTGCCCGCGGGCCCACGGGTACTTGGTCGCGGCGTCCAGCGCGGCGCGGGTGAGGTTCAGGCCGACGCTGCGGCCGGGCCACGGGGCGAGCCGGACCTCCGGCTCGTCCAGCGGGGCGAAGCGCTTGGGCTCCAGCCTGGTCAGGATGCGCAGCGACTGGGCGTTGCCCTCGAAGCCGCCGCACGCCTCGGCGGCCTGGTCGAGCGCCTCCTCGCCGGTGTGGCCGAACGGCGGGTGGCCGATGTCGTGCGCCAGGCAGGCGGTCTCCACCAGGTCCGGGTCGCAGCCGAGCGCCGCGCCCAGCTCCCGGCCGACCTGCGCGCACTCCAGCGAGTGCGTCAGCCGGGTGCGCGGGAAGTCGCTGCGCATCGGCGCGACCACCTGGGTCGTCCCCGCCAGGCGGCGCAGCGCGGCGGAGTGCAGCACCCGGGCGCGGTCGCGTTGGAAGGCGGTGCGGCCGGGCCGCTTGTCGGGCTCGGGCACCCAGCGCGCCTCGGACTGCGGATCGTACGGAGCCGTGTTCTTCATATGCCAGTCACCGTACGCCGGATGACGGACATCCGGTCATGCGGCACGCGAACGCGGGGCGGCGAGCAGACGGCGCCAACGCGGCCGCTCGGTCACCAGGCAGGCCGCGGCGAGGACGGTGGTGAGCGCCGCCGCCCAGGCCGGCCAGGCGCACCACGTCGCGACGACCGCGGCGGCGAGCTGTGCCAGCACCAGGCCGACGGTGGCCCACCCGGGCACCGCCACCAGCACCTGCTCCTTGTCGCCCGGGGTGGCGAAGACCGTGGGCAGGCCGATCAGCAGCAGGTCCGCGAGGACGGCCAGCGGGATCGAGTACGGGGCGAGCGCCCAGGGCGCGGCCACCCAGGCGATCAGCTCCGTGAGGAAGCGCAGCGGGGCGGCCAACCGGTTCACGGCCGGACTCTCCCACGGCGCAGGGGAGTTGGGGAGTGACCGGGCGCGCCGAGAAATGCAGAGGATTCTCTGCAGAGTTCTCTATGCAGAGGCTTCTCTGCACCTTAGAGTGGGACCCATGAACGAGAACCGCCCCGAAGACTCCGCCCCGGCAGCCGCTTCGTCGGCCGCCCCGCCGGCCACCCCGGCGGCCGACGAGGCGCCGCGCCGGTTGCTGGACGCCGGTTCGCTGCGCGGGCTCGCCCACCCGCTGCGGATGCGACTGCTGGACGAACTGCGGCTGAACGGCCCCGCCACCTCCGCCCGGCTGTCCGAGCGGACCGGCGAATCGACCGGCACCATCAGCTGGCACCTGCGGCACCTCGCCGAGCACGGCTTCATCGAGGAGGAGCCCGGCCGCGGCACCAAGCGGGAACGCTGGTGGCGCGCCGCGCGCGGCGCCATCGTGCTGTCCGCCACCGACTTCGACCAGGACCCGGCCACCCGCGCCGCGCTCTCGGTCTACCAGGCCGAGAACCTGCGCCGGCAGTACCAGCGGGTCGCCGACTCGCTGGCCGCCGACTGGCAGGGCGAGTGGCGCGGCACCGGCTCCGTCACCGACTGGAGCAACCTGCGGCTCACCCCCGCCCAGTTGCAGGCCCTCATCGACGACCTGTCCGCCGTGGTCACCCGCCACACCCCCGACCCGGACGCCGCCCCCGACCCGGCGGCGCGACCGGTCGTCGTCCAGATCCAGGCACTCCCCCGGAAGGACCCCGAACGGCCGTGACCGCTCCCCTGCCCGCTCCCGACGCCGACCCCGTCCTCGTTCCCGCCCCCGCCGGACTGCTGCGGCGGCACCGCGACTTCCGGATGCTGTGGATCGGCGAGACCGCCAACAAGTACGGCTCCGCGGTCACCGGCCTGGCCCTGCCGCTGATCGCGGTCAGCACCCTGCACGCGAGCACCCTCCAGGTCGGGGTGCTCGGTGCGGCGGGCTGGCTGCCCTGGCTGCTGATCGGCCTGCCCGCCGGGGTGTGGGTGGACCGGCTGCGCTGCCGCCCGATCATGCTCGCCGCGACCACCGTCTCGCTGCTGCTGTACGCCACCGTCCCGCTGGCCGCGCTCGCCGGGTCGCTCACGCTGTGGCACCTGCTGGCCGTCGCGCTGCTCGCCGGGGCCGCCGGGGTGTTCTTCCAGACCGCGTACACCGCGTACCTGCCGCAACTGCTAGGCCCCGCCGACCAGTCCGAGGGCAACGCCAAACTGCACGGCAGCGCCTCGGCGGCGGGCATCGCCGGGCTGGGCAGCGGCGGCCTGATCGCCCAGCTGGCCGGGCCGGTCAACGGGCTGCTGGCCAACACCGCGACGTTCCTGCTCTCGCTCTGGTGCACCGCCCGGATCGGCCACCACGAGCCCCGGCGCGGCGGGCGGACCCGCCGGACACTGCGCCGGGAGGTCGGCGAGGGCCTGCGACTGCTCGGATCCGACGTCTGGTTCCGCACCTTCGCGCTGTTCGGCGCCGCGTCCAACCTGGCCCTGACGGGCTACCAGTCGCTCCTGGTGGTCTTCCTGATCCGCGAGGTCGGCGTCGGAGAGGGCACCGTCGGCCTGCTGGTCGCGGCCGCCTCCACCGGGGGCATCGTCGGCGCGGCCATCGCCCGCCGGACCGCCGTCCGGCTCGGCACCTCGCGGGCGATGCTGGTGCTGGAACTCGCGCTGCCCGCGCTGACCTTGCTGATCCCGCTGACCGGCCGCGGCGCCGGACTGGCCTGGTACCTGATCGGCGGGTTCGGCGCCTCCTGCGGGGTCGTCGCCGGGAACGTCGTCAAGGCGACCTTCCAACAGCGCTACTGCCCGCCGGAGTTGCTCGGCCGGCTCTCCGCCAGCAGCGCGGTGCTCAACTTCGGCTCCATCCCGCTCGGCGCGCTGCTGGCCGGCTTCCTCGGCACCCAGCTCGGCGTGCGGCCCGCGATGTGGCTGATGACCGCCGGCGTGCCGCTGGCCGCGCTGATCCTCTGGTGCTCGCCGATGCGCCGCGTCCGCGACCTGCCCACCGAGCGCCGCGCGCCGGTCCGCGGGAGCCGTGCGCCGTCCTCGCCGCCCTCGCCGTCCTCACCCTCCTTGCCGCCCGCGTCCTCCCTGCCGACGACGGACGCCGACGGTGCCGGGGCGGGCGCGGACGGTGCCGGGGCGGGCGCGGACGGGAGTGGCGCGGGCGGAAGTGGCGTGGACGGGAGTGGCGTGGACGGGGGCCGGAAGCCGGGTGGGTCCGCCGGACGGGAGCGCTGCTGACGGGTGGTCAGCCCGTCGGCCGGAGGGACCGGGTGACGCAGGACTGGTACCGCTCCAGGACCAGCCCGGCCAGTGCCGGGTGGTCGCCGAGCGGGGCGGAGGTCAGTGCGCCACCGGCCGCGGCGGCCAGGCGGGCGAAGTCACCCGGTGCGGTGAAGTAGGAGGCCACGGCGACCCGCGGGTGGCCCTCGGCGGTGAGTTCGGCGACCCGCTCGGCCACGCTCGGACCGCTCGCCGCCACGTACCCCGGCCGGACGGTGACGCCCAGCCGGGCCGACAGCAGCGCGGCCTGCGCCCCGGTGTCCTCGGCGGCGTCCCGGTCCCGGGAGCCGGAGGCCGCCAGGACCACGGGCTCGCCCCGCCAACCGGCCGACACCAGGCGGTCGGCCAGCGCCTCGGTGAGCAACCGGTCCGGGCCGAGCGGCGGGGCGCACTCCCCCGCCAGGTGCGGCGCGGCGGACAGCGTCCGGGGGATGTCCACCTTGCTGTGGTAACCGCGGCTGAGCAGCAGCGGCACCAGGACCACCCGGCCGCTCAGCCCGTCCAGCACCTCGGGCAGCAGCGGGTCGTTCAGGCCGAGGTGCCCGAGCCGGATGTCCAGCTCCGGCCGGGCCCGCCGCAGCCGGGCGTGCAACAGGCCGAGTTCGGCGGCCGCGGCCGGGTCGTGCGAACCGTGCGCCACCAGCACCAGGGCCGGGCGGCGGGCCGCGTGCAGCACCCGCAGCGGGGCGAGGCGGCCGGGGAGCGATGTGGTGGTCATACCTCCACCTTGCCGGACGCCTGTTTCGGCCCGGTTGCCCATCGGTCACGGGTGGTTACCCCGCTCTCACCCGCCCGGCCCGCGCGGGTGAGCGGCGTCAGCGGCACCGGCGGCGGCTGAGCGGCCCAGGTGGGGGCGCGGGTCGGGTCGGGGTGCAGGTCGGGTCAGGGCACGGTGCGGGTCGCGGTGCGGCCTCAGGGTGCGCGGTGGGGGTGCGCCCCGGGCTGCCGGGGGACTCGCGGCGGGGGTGCCGGGTCGGTTCCGGCGGGCGCGGCGGGCGCGATCGCGGTCGTGGCTGTGGTCGCGGCCGCTCGTACCGACCGGGCCGGTGCCCCGTGCTCCTGGAGGAGCATCAGCGCCTCGCGGTGGGCGAGCGGGTCGCCGGCGTCGGCGGCCCGCCGGTACCACTCCGCGGCGTGCTCCGGCCGGCGGCGTTCGGCGAGCATCCGGGCGGCGGCGAGCAGCGCGTCCCGGTCGCCCTCGTCCGCCGCGCGCCCGTACCAGGCGAGCGCGTCGTCGATCCGGCCCCGGCTCTCCAGCATCTCGGCGGCCTCCCGGACGGCCCGCCCGTCGCCCGCGTCGGCGAGCCGCTGGACCCAGGCGATGGCCCCGTCCCCGGACGTCGACCCGGACAGCATCCGGGACGCCTCGCGCAGCCGCTCCCGCTCCGGGCGGTCGGTGGAGCGCAGCAGCAGGCCCGCTTCGAAGAACCGGCCGGCCTCCTTGAGCAGTTCCACCGCCTCGGCCAGCGTCGCGGGCCCGGCCGGGGCGGCGACGGGGGCCGCCGCACGACGGACCCGGTCCGCGTTCCGGGCCACCGGCGCGGGGTGTCCGGCCGGGGCGGCGGGTGCCTGCGGTGCCCGGCGTTCGAGGCCCGGTGCGAGCACGACGGCGGTCCGGGCGGCGTCCGGCAGGGCGTCCGGCAGGGTGTGCCGGTCTCCGGCGCGGACTGCCGCCCGGTACCAGCTCGCGGCCTCCCCGGTGCGGCCCAGTTCGCCCAGCAGGCGGCCGAGTTCGCGCATCGCGTAGACGTCGCCGCGGGCGGCGGCGCGTTCGTACCAGCGAACGGCCCGGGTGCTGTCGCCCTGCCGCTCCAGCAGGTCGGCGGCCTGGAAGAGCGCGGTCTCGCTGCCCGCTTCGGCCGCCTTCCGGTACCAGCCCAGCGCCCCGGCCGGGTCGCCGTCCCGCTCGCACCGCTCGGCGCGGTCGCGCAGTGCCTGCGGGTCGCCGATGTGCGCGTACCAGGGCAGGTTGCCGTACTGGCCGTGCCGGGCGAGCAGGGCGGCAGCCTCGTGCCAGGCGGTCTCGTCGCCGCGGGTGGCCGCGCGCTCCCACCAGGTGGCGGCCTCGTCAATCCGGCCGGCGGTCTCCAGCATCCCGGCGGCCTCGTGCACGCCGGTCACCGTGCCCCGGGTCCAGGCCCGCTCCCACCAGGCGGCCGCTTCGTCGGTCCGGCCGGCGGCGGCGCAGAGCCGGGCGCAGTCGGCGGCCGCCCCGGGGTGTCCGTCCTCCGCCGCACGGGCGAACCACTCCAGGGCCTCGTCGTCGCGGCCGAGTCCGGCGAGCAGCTGCCCGGCCCGGTGGCGGGCGGTGCGGTGGCCGGCCCGGGCGGCCTCCTCGAAGCGCCGCAGGGCGGGGGCGATCCCGTCCCCGCCGGAGCGGCCGAGGAGTTCGGCGCCCCGGCAGTGGGCGTCGGTGTGCCCGGCCAGTGCGGCACGGTCGTACCAGTCGACGGCCTGCTCGAACCTGCCGTCCCGTTCCAGCAGTTCGGCCGCCCGGAGCGCGGCCTGCGGCACTCCCCGGTCGGCTGCCGCGGCGTACCAGTCGGCGGCCTCGGCGGTTCGGCCCGCGTCGGCGAGCAGGGCTGCGCCGGCCGACAGCGCGGCGGCGTCCCCCGCTTCGGCGGCCGAGGCGCAGAGCCCGACCGCGATCCGGGTGAGCCCCCGGGTCGCCGCCGAGCGCGCGAGGGCGGACCGGTCGGCGGGGTGGGCGTACCGGGCCAGGCACTCCCACAGGCCAGCCGGGACGGTGCGGCCCTCCCGTTCCGGCCGCAACTGCCGGACCAGTGCCTCGGCGAGCCGCACCTCGTGGCCTCCGGTGCCGCGGGCCGCCTCCGGGCCCCGGGGCGCCACCGTGCCGCGCGCCACCCGGGCGGCCACCGCCCGGCCGGACAGCGGGTCGCCGGTCGTCAGGAGCGCGCCCGTCCCGGGGACGGCCTTGCGCAGGTACTCCAGACCGTCGGCCACCCAGCCCGGACGGAGGGCGTTCCGTTCCCGGGTGGTCAGGTAGTGCGGGGCGGAGGCCGCCAGCAGCGCCGCCGGCAGGGCCGGGCGGTGGCCGAGGCGCACCGCGTCCAGTGCGGCGTCGACGACGGCCCGGGCGGCCGGGGGCGCCGCCCGGTAGCGGTTCACCAGCCTCGCCCCGGCCGGTCCGGTTGTGCGGCGCACGCCGCCGACCGCCGTTCCCCGGGTGGCCGCCACCCGCCTGACGGGCTGGCACGGCACGGTGCCGGACGGATCGGACGGATCGGACGGGTCGAACAGGCTGGTCGGGCGGGTCGGACGGGTCGGGTCGCCCGGACCGGCCGGGCCGGGCGGCGGGTGCTCGGTCTGCCGGCGGGAGTGCTGGGCCCGGTCGCGGTCGCTTTCCAGGAGCACGGACCAGTAGGAGGCCGACCGCACCGGTCGGCCCGCGGCGCGGGCCAACTCGCCCGCCACGAGCGCGAGTCGGTCCACCTCCCGGGGCACCGACCGCCCGGACAGCCAGCCGTACAGGGTGGACGGGCCGATGCCGCCGATCCTGGCCAGCCGTTTCTGGGTGATCGTCCGCCCGCCGACCCGGCGGGCCTCGTCCCAGAGCGTCAGGAGTTCGCGCAGCACCGCGGAGTGGACCGCCCGGCCCCTCACCTGCACGTCTGTGGTCATGCCAGCTCCCGGCCGGACGCGGACCGGATCTTCGAATCCGCTCCCCTGCGTGCAGGGTACGCACTCCCGCACCCGCTCGTACCGACTTCCCCGCGAATCCCGTTCCGGATCGGCGTTCCTGCCTCCGCGAAGGTCCGCCGCCTGGTAATGGGCCCTCAGGGTGCGCTGCCGGCAGCGCCGGTCCGGGCTCTCTCACAGCGGCCGCCGGGTGTCGCTGAGGTCGAAGTTCCGGCGGTGAAACAGGGCGGCCCCGGTCGGGAAACACCCCCCGCGCATGCTCGGTGCCACGACAGCGACCAGGTCGCGGGCCATCGACGGCCCGCCCGGTCGAGACCTCCGGCGGGACCGGAGGTGCGCTGCGCCACCGGACCGAAGGCGATCCGGTCGGCGCCCGGTCTGCCCGCCAGCTCCGACCGCCCACCGTCCGGAGCACGACCTCGGAGGGACTTCCCGATGACCACCACCAAGCCCACACTGCTCCTGGTCGGCTACGGCATGGTCGGCCACCGCTTCCTGGAGGCCCTGGCCGACACCGGGGCGGCCGCCCGCTACCGGGTCGTCGTCCTCGCCGAGGAGCCCCGACCCGCCTACGACCGGGTCGGACTGACCTCCTACTTCTCCGGCCGGAGCGCGGACGACCTGCTGCTCGCCGAGGAGGGCTTCACCGATCGGCACGGGTTCGAGGTGCACCTCTCCTCCCCCGCCGTCTCGCTCGACCCGGCGGCCCGGACCGTCACCACGGCCGCCGGGCACACCCTCTCCTACGACACCCTGGTGCTGGCCACCGGCTCCTACCCCTTCGTCCCCCCGGTGGACGGCCGGGAGGCCGAGGGCTGTTTCGTCTACCGCACCATCGAGGACCTGCAGGCGATCGAGTCCTACGCGGCCGGGGCCCGGGTCGGTGCGGTGGTCGGCGGCGGCCTGCTCGGCCTGGAGGCGGCCGGTGCGCTGAAGGGCCTGGGCCTGGAGACCCACGTGGTGGAGTTCGCGCCGCGGCTGATGCCCGTCCAGGTCGACGAGGCCGGCGGTGCCGCGCTACGACGGACCATCGAGTCGATGGGCGTGGTGGTGCACACCGGCGTCGGCACCAAGGCGATCACCGTCGCCGACGGGCGCGCGGTCGGCATGTCCTTCACCGACGACTCCGAGCTGGCGACCGACCTGGTGGTGTTCTCCGCCGGTGTCCGCCCCCGCGACCAGCTGGCCCGCGAGGCCGGCCTGGCGGTCGGCGAGCGCGGCGGCATCGCGATCGACGAGCACTGCCGCACCTCCGACCCACACGTCTTCGCCATCGGCGAGTGCGCCCTCGCGGTGGACGGCCGGGTGTACGGCCTGGTCGCCCCCGGGTACGAGATGGCCGTCTCGGTGGCCCAGCAGCTCTCCGAGCAGGCTGCGCAGCCGTTCACCGGCGCGGACCTCTCCACCAAGCTCAAGCTGCTCGGCGTCGACGTGGCCAGCTTCGGCGACGCCTTCGGCTCCACGCCCGGCTCGCTCGACGTGGTGTACTCCGACTCCCGTTCCGGCGTCTACAAGAAGCTGGTGGTCAGCGGCGAGGGGGCGCTGCTGGGCGGCATCCTGGTCGGCGACGCCTCGGCGTACGCCACGCTCCGCCCGCTGGCGGGCACCGGGCGGCCGCTGCCCGTCCCCGCTGAGTCGCTGGTCCTGCCGGCCGGCGCGGACACCGCCGTCTCGCTCGGCAGCTCCGCGCTGCCCGACGACGCGGTGATCTGCAGTTGCAACAACATCACCAAGGGCACGGTCCGGGCGGCGGTCACCGACCACGCGTGCACCACCGTCCCCGAGGTGAAGAAGTGCACCCGGGCGGGCACCAACTGCGGTTCCTGCGTGAAGCTGCTCGGCACGATCATCACGGACGAGCTGGAGGCGAGCGGCGTCGAGGTCGACCGGGGCCTGTGTCCGTGTTTCGCCCACACCCGTGCCGAGCTCTACGAGATCGTCCTGGTCAAGCGGATCCCCACGCACCGGCAGCTGCTCGCCGAGCACGGCCGGGCGCCGGAGGGGTCGGAGGGCTGCGAGGTCTGCAAGCCGACCGTCGCCTCGATCATCGCCTCGCTGGCACCCGAGTTGGCGGCGTCCGGGCACATCCTGGACGGCGAGCAGAGCGGCCTGCAGGACACCAACGACCACTTCCTGGCCAACCTGCAGAAGAACGGCTCCTACTCGGTGGTGCCGCGCATCCCCGGCGGCGAAATCACCCCGGACCGGCTGATCGTGATCGGCGAGGTGGCCAAGGAGTTCGGCCTCTACACCAAGATCACCGGCGGCCAGCGGATCGACCTGTTCGGCGCCAGCGTGGACCAGCTGCCGATGATCTGGAGCCGGCTGGTCGCGGCGGGCTTCGAGTCCGGCCACGCCTACGGGAAGTCCCTGCGCACCGTGAAGTCCTGCGTCGGCTCCACCTGGTGCCGCTACGGCGTGCAGGACTCGGTTGCCATGGCGATCCAGCTGGAGCTGCGCTACCGCGGCCTGCGCTCGCCGCACAAGCTCAAGTCCGCGGTCTCCGGCTGCGCCCGCGAGTGCGCCGAGGCCCGCGGCAAGGACTTCGGCGTCATCGCCACCGCCACCGGCTGGAACCTGTACGTCGGCGGCAACGGCGGCGCCACCCCCCGGCACGCCGACCTGCTCGCCCAGGACCTGGACGACGAGCAGCTGGTCCGCCTGATCGACCGCTTCCTGATGTTCTACATCCGCACCGCCGACCGGCTGGAGCGCACCTCCACCTGGCTGGAGCGGATCGAGGGCGGCCTGGACCACGTCCGCGAGGTGGTGGTCGAGGACACCCTCGGCATCGCCGACGAGCTGGAGGCGCTGATGGCGCGCCACATCGGCGACTACCAGGACGAGTGGGCGGCGACCCTGGCCGACCCCGACCGGATGCGCCGGTTCGTCTCCTTCGTCAACGCCCCCGGGGTGCCCGACCCGAGCATCCGCTTCGTGCCCGAGCGCGACCAGGTCAAGCCGGACCTGGTGCTGCTGGCCACCGAGGAGCAGCTGCTGGCCGCCCTCGACCCCGACAACGCCCCGTCCACCCGCATCCTGGAGGAAGCCCGATGACCGCCACCGCCACCGCCACCCGGGTCGAGCTGCTCTCCCCCGCCGGCTGGTCCCCGGTCTGCGACTGGGAGCTGCTGGTCCCCGGCCGCGGCGTCGCCGTCCTGCTGCCGGACGGTCGCCAGGCCGCCGTGTTCCGCGACGGCAACGACCGCCTCTACGCCATCGACAACCGCGACCCGTTCACCGGTGCGTACGTCCTCTCCCGGGGCCTGCTCGGCTCCACCGCGGACGGCCGGGTGTACGTGGCCTCCCCGCTGCTCAAGCAGCGCTTCGACCTGCTCACCGGGGAGTGCCTGGACGAGGAGGGCGTCCGGATCGCCGTCCACCCGGCCCGCTCCCTCTGACCGGGGCGGCCCCGCCCCTTCCACGCCCGTCCGACACCTCGACCGGGCGCCAGCTGGCCCGCCAACGTCCTGACTCTCCCTGACCGACCCCGTCCCCGCCGTCCCGCCGGCGGGGGCGGGGTCAGTGCTGCTGTTGGAGCGCGGCCAGTACGGCGGCGGCCATGCCCTGCTGGCCCCGGGCGTTCGGGTGGATCGGCGCCAGTCCCCGGGCGGGCGCGAGGGGTTCTATCCAGCGGGTTGCCGCGTCCTCGCACATGTCGTGGCCGGCGGAGGAGGAGTAGGTGTCGACGAACGCCACCCCGGCGGCCTGGGCCCGCTGCCGGAGCATGTCGTTCAACCGCTGCTCCTGCTCGGAGACGAACCCCACGTCGGCGCCGGCGATCCCGTCGCCCAGTGTCGCGGCGCAGCGGCCCGGGTCCTGCGGCAGCAGGGCCGGGTACCCGACGAGCAGCACCTCGGCCCGCGGGGCGCGCCGCTTGATCTCGGCGAGGGCGGCGGTGAGCCGTTCACCGGTGGCCGCCAGCTTCTGCTGGACCTCGCCCTGCCCTCCGCCGGTCGTGTAGTACGTCCGGCAGGGGGCGTCGTCGCTCTCGCCGGTCAGGCTGTGCCGGACGTTCTCGATCGCGCAGCGGCCCAGCACGTCGAGGAAGCCGGCGTCGTTGCCGCCGATCCCGAGCGTCACCAGCCGGGTGGCCGCTCCGAGCGCGTCCAGCTGCGGCGGGTTGGTTCCGTCGTCGGTCCGCTGGGAGGCCGTCAGGTCTCCGGTGCGCGCTCCGCTGCAGCTGACGTCGGTGAAGTCCCCGAGGTCGAGCCGTTGGGCCACCAGGGAGGGGTAGTTGGCGCCCGAGCGGCCGCAGCCCTGCGGGGAACCGCTCTGCGGCGGGATCCGCAGGCCCGAGGTGTAGGAGTCGCCGAGGGCCACGTACGGCCCGGTGACCGGGGTGGCGGAGGGCGTCGGGGAGGACTTCGGAGAGAGCTTCGGAGAGGGCTGTTCGGGTCTGGGCGCCGGGGCGGTCGCCCCCGCACCACACCCGGCGGTGCCGATCAGAACCGCCCCGGCCAGGGCCGCCGCGGCGACCGACAACCGGCGGCGCACCCTACTCTGCGCCGCGCTCGTGCTCGGCCAGGAACTCCTCGAACCTCCGGCCGAGCTCGTCGGCCGAGGGGAGGTCGCTGGCCTCGGCGAGCAGGCTCTCCCGGTCGACGGCACCGGAGACCGCGTCGTACTGGCCCTCCATGCCCTGGATCGCCGAGCGCAGTTCGCCGTCGCCTTGGGAGAGCTGGTCCTCGATCTCGGCGTAGACCTCGTTGACCCGGGCGCGCAGCTCGCTGCCGGGCAGGACCAGGCCGGTCGCGGACTGGGTGGCTTCCAGGATCGCCACCGCGGCGGCCGGGTAGGCCGAGCGGGCGACGTAGTGGGGGACGTGGGCCGCGAAGCCCAGCACGTCGTGCCCGGCCTCGCTGAGCCGGTACTCGACCAGTGCCTGGGCGCTGCCGGGCACCTGCGCCTGGTCGAACCACTTGGGGTGGCCGGCGGCCAGGTCGACCCGGTTGCCGTGCGGGGTGAGGCCGACCGGGCGGGTGTGCGGGACGCCCATCGGGATGCCGTGGAAGGAGAGCGCGAGCCGGATCTCGAACCGCTCCACCAGGTCGCCGACGGCGGCGGCGAACAGCTCCCACTCGGTGTCCGGTTCGGGGCCGGTGAGCACCAGGAAGGGTGCGCCGACCGAGTCGCGCACCAGCTGGAGCTGGATCTCCGGCGGGTCGTAGTCCGTCCAGCTCTCGCGGTCGAAGGTCATCGCGGGGCGGCGGGCCCGGTAGTCGACCAGCCGGTCGTGGTCGAACCTGGCCACCACCTGCGGGGAGCCCTGCTCCAGCAGGTGCTCCACGACCTGACCGCCCGCCTCGCCAGCGTCCATGAAGCCCTCGAAGTGGTAGAGCAGCACCAGGCCGGTGCCGGCCTCAGCGGCGGCACGGGCCGCGGCCAGGGCGGTCACCCCCTGCGGTTCCAGCTCGTACAGCTCCTTGGGATCACGCACGGCGCACCCATCCCCGTTCCGTCTCGTCGTCTCGGAATGCTTTCGAATCTGATCTGTCCAGCGTGCGGCGGCCCGCCGGAATTCCCGCCCGCGCACGAGTCTTCACGCCGTCTCTCGAATCCTCTCACCTCCGGGCAAAGCACCTGGTCGCAGGCGTGGCAGACGGGTCGGCCGGTAGGATGGCGGAGCGTCCCGGCGTGCCGAAAGGACCCGCGCGCCCCCGTTGGCGCGCCGCGAAGTGACGCACCGCCTTCTGGCGGGTATCGTCCTCTCGCTGCCTCGCATCGTCGCGTCGTCGCGCCACGCCGTCTGTCACGTCGTGGGCCACGCCCCGGTCCGTTGCGATGCCAGCCATCCAACGCGCACCTTGCCTTCACTTGGCCGCCTGCTTCGCTTCGTGATCTCGTTTCTCTCTCGGCCATCTCGCGGACGCACACTGTCCCGTCGCTCATCCCGCCGGATCGGTCCGTCGACCCGTGTCCGTACCGGCACCGCGCTGCCCGCCTCCGGGCTGCCGTCCCGCCGCACGCCCGAGCCTCTGGCGTAGCGCCCCCGGGCGGCCGTTCTCCGGGGCCGGGGCGACATCGACCACTGCCCTCGCGCCGCGAACCCGGCACGCGGGCCCCGACGATTGCCGAAGGACCGAAGGATCCGTGCCCGTACCCGTCACCCTCTACGGCCGCACCGTGCGGCTGGAGCCCCTCGCCGAGCACCACGCCGCGGCCCTGGCCGTGGCAGGCTCCGAGGACCGTACGACCTACGCCTTCACCCCCGTCCCGCACGGCCTGGAGGCCGCCCGGGAGTACATCGCCCGTGCCCTCGCCGATCGTGCGGCGGGCCGGTCGATGCCGTTCGCGACCGTGAGCACTGCCGACAACCGGGTCGTGGGCTCGACCCGGTTCCTCGAACTGGACTACTGGCAGGGCCCGCTGGTGTGGCCGCCCGCGCCGGGCGTGCCGCACGGCGACCCGCTGGAGGCGGTCCCGGACGCCGCGGAGATCGGCAACACCTGGCTGTCCCCGCGGGCGCAGGGCACCGGCATCAACACGGAGGCGAAGTTGCTGATGCTGCGGCACGCCTTCGAGGTGTGGCGGGTGCAGCGGATCTCGCTGCGGGCCGACGCCCGCAACACCCGCTCCCGGATCGCCATCGAGCGGCTGGGCGCCACCTCGGAGGGCGTCCGCCGGGCGCACTCCCGCGGCCTGGACGGGGTGGTCCGGTCCACCGCGTTCTACTCGATCCTGGACGAGGAGTGGCCCGCCGTCCGGGACATCATCGAGCTGCGGATCGCCGCCGCGACCTCTCCCAGCGCGCCTGACCCGGCGCCGCTCAACCAGGAGTGCCTTAGACACGGCAGCTCCCTGGTCGCCGATCCGATGATCGGTGATTCCCTGATGC
>NZ_JBHUWH010000093.1:0-21781 GCF_042670125.1 Kitasatospora sp. NPDC057198
CCCGGGAACGGATCCGTTCCCGGGCGGTCCCGTACCCGGGCGGACGCGCCGCCGCGCGGGCGTGCGCGGTCGGTACGATGAAGGTTGATCCGACGTAGGAGTGTCCTTGCCCGACGAGGTTGTGCCCACGGCCGCTGCCGCCAGTTCCCGTCCCTCGCAGGGCGGGATGCGGGCCCGGCTCGCCCGGTTGGGCGGTCAGCGCAGTTCGATGGTCAACCCGGTGCTGGAACCGCTGTTCCGGACGATCCGGGCCAACGACCCCAAGGCCGACCCGGGGCTGCTGAAGGACATCGAGCGGGCGTACGCCGTCGCCGAGAAGTGGCACCGCGGCCAGAAGCGCAAGAGCGGCGACCCGTACATCACCCACCCGCTGGCGGTGGCGACCATCCTGGCCGAGCTGGGGATGGACGCGCCCACCCTTATGGCCGGGCTGCTGCACGACACCGTCGAGGACACCGACTACGGCCTGGAGACGCTCCGGCAGGACTTCGGCGACTCGGTGGCGCTGCTGGTCGACGGCGTGACCAAGCTGGACCGGGTCAAGTTCGGCGAGGCCGCGCAGGCGGAGACCGTCCGCAAGATGGTCGTGGCGATGGCCAAGGACCCGCGGGTGCTGGTGATCAAGCTCGCCGACCGGCTGCACAACATGCGCACCATGCGCTACCTGAAGCGGGAGAAGCAGGAGAAGAAGGCCCGCGAGACGCTGGAGATCTACGCCCCGCTGGCGCACCGGCTGGGCATGAACACCATCAAGTGGGAGCTGGAGGACCTGGCCTTCGCCATCCTCTACCCCAAGATGTACGACGAGATCGTCCGGCTGGTGGCCGAGCGCGCCCCCAAGCGGGACGAGTACCTGGCCACCGTGATCGACCAGGTGCAGGGCGACCTGCGCGGGGCCCGGATCACCGCGCAGGTGACCGGCCGGCCCAAGCACTACTACTCGGTCTACCAGAAGATGATCGTCCGGGGCCGGGACTTCGCCGAGATCTACGACCTGGTGGGCATCCGGGTCCTGGTCGACACCGTCCGCGACTGCTACGCGGCGCTGGGCACCATCCACGCGCGGTGGAACCCGGTGCCGGGGCGGTTCAAGGACTACATCGCGATGCCCAAGTTCAACATGTACCAGTCGCTGCACACCACGGTGATCGGTCCCGGGGGCAAGCCCGTCGAGCTGCAGATCCGCACCTTCGACATGCACCGGCGCGCCGAGTACGGCATCGCCGCGCACTGGAAGTACAAGCAGCGGGCGGTGGCCGGCGCCTCCAAGGTGCGCACCGACACGCCCACCCACGGGCGGCAGCACGACAAGGCCGACGCGGTCAACGAGATGGCCTGGCTGCGGCAGCTGCTCGACTGGCAGAAGGAGACCGAGGACCCGAGCGAGTTCCTCGAGTCGCTGCGCTTCGACCTGTCCAGCAACGAGGTGTTCGTCTTCACCCCGAAGGGCGACGTGATAGCGCTGCCCGCGCAGGCCACCCCGGTGGACTTCGCGTTCGCGGTGCACACCGAGGTCGGCTACCGGTGCATCGGCGCCCGGGTCAACGGCCGCCTGGTGCCGCTGGAGTCGACGCTGGAGAACGGCGACACCGTCGAGGTGTTCACCTCCAAGGCGGAGAACGCCGGCCCGTCCCGGGACTGGCTGAGCTTCGTCAAGTCGCCCCGGGCCCGCAACAAGATCCGCGCCTGGTTCTCCAAGGAGCGCCGCGAGGAGGCCATCGAGCAGGGCAAGGAGTCGATCGCCCGGACGATGCGCAAGCAGGGCCTGCCGATCCAGCGGATCCTCACCGGGGACTCGCTGGTCACCCTGGCCCACGAGATGCGCTACCCGGACATCTCCTCGCTGTACGCGGCGATCGGCGAGGGCCACGTCGCCGCGCAGGCCATCGTGCAGAAGCTGGTCCAGGCGATGGGCGGCGAGGAGGGCGCGGTCGAGGACCTCGCCGAGACCGCCACCCCCTCGCACCAGCCGCGCGCGATGCGCCGCCGCGCCAAGGGCGACCCGGGCGTCATCGTCAAGGGCGTGGACGACGTCTGGGTGAAGCTGGCGCGCTGCTGCACGCCGGTGCCCGGCGACCCGATCGTCGGCTTCATCACCCGCGGCAACGGCGTCTCGGTGCACCGGGCGGACTGCGTCAACGTGGAGTCCCTCCAGCAGCAGCCCGAGCGGATGATCGAGGTCGAGTGGGCGGCCACCCAGTCCTCGGTCTTCCTGGTCGCCATCCAGGTGGAGGCGCTGGACCGCTCCCGGCTGCTCTCGGACGTCACCCGGGTGCTCTCCGACCAGCACGTCAACATCCTGTCGGCGGCCGTCCAGACCTCCCGGGACCGGGTCGCGATGAGCCGGTTCACCTTCGAGATGGGCGACCCCAAGCACCTGGGCCACGTGCTCAAGGCGGTGCGCGGCGTCGAGGGCGTGTACGACGTCTACCGGGTCACCTCGGCCCGCAACAAGTAGCCGGGAGCCGCCCGCTCCGGTCGCCGCCCGCCCCCGCCCCGCCGACACTGGCCGGGTGGGGGCGGTCGGCTTTCCGGGAGGCAGCGTGCACGCGATACGGGTGGCGACGGCGGTGACGGGTGCGGCGCTGGCCGCCGCCCTGGTGGCCGGGTGCGGCGGCTCGGGAGGCCCGGCCGGGGCCTCCGCGACCGGCACCGGCAGCGGCAGCACGGTGACGGCGTCCGCGGCGGCGGCCTCCGCGGCCGGGGACAACGGGGTGGCGCAGCTGCCCGCCGACCAGGTGCTGCAACGGGCGGTGCAGGCCCTCAAGGACGCCGGCGCGGTGCGGGCGGCCGGGTCGGTGAGCGGCGAGGGCTCGCGGATCGACATGGACCTGCGGATGGACACCTCGGGCGACTGCACCGGCACGCTCAGCCAGAGCGGCACCGGCAGCTTCCAGGTGGTCAAGTCCGGGCCGGACCTGTGGGTCAAACCGGACCGGGAGTTCTGGCAGAGCCACGGCGGGGAGGCGATGGCCCAGCTGGTCGGCGACCGGTACCTGAAGACCACCAGCGACAACCCGGACTTCGGCGAGATCGGCAGCCTGTGCGACCTGGGCGCGCTGGCCGACAGCCTCGGCGGCGCCGACAGCGGCCTGGCCAAGGGCGCCCCGGCCACCGTGGCCGGCCGCCCGGCGCTCGCCCTGACCGCCGACTCCGACACCGGCACCGGCACCATGTACGTGGCCACCACCGGCTCGCCCGTGCCGCTGAAGCTGGAGAAGGCCACCGGCGCGGTCGAGTTCAGCGACTTCGGCACCCCGGTGCCCAGCGCCACCCCCGGGCCCGACCAGAGCCTGGACCTGGACCAGCTGCAGTCGCCCGCCCCCACCGCCAGCCTGGTCTGACGCCGGCCTGGTCCGAGCATGCGAAGGGCCCCCGTCCGACCCGGACGGGGGCCCCGCGGCGGCGTCAGCCGGTCAGGAGGTGAACTCCTGCAGCGACTTCTGCGCCTGGTCCAGCAGCGCCTGGCGGCCCTCCAGCTCGGCCTCCAGCTTGGCGGCCCTCGAGGTGTTGCCCGTCGCCCGTGCCTTGTCCAGGTCGGCGCGGAGCTTGTCCACGGCGGCCTGCAGCAGGGCGGTCATGCCGGTGGCCCGGGCCCGCGCCTCCGGGTTGGAGCGCTGCCACTCGGCCTCCTCGGCCTCGCGGACGGCGCGCTCCACCGCGTTCAGCCGGCCGTCCAGCTTCGGGCGGGCGTCGCGCGGGACGTGGCCGATGGCCTCCCAGCGCTCGGCGACCGAGCGCAGCGCGGCCTTGGCGGCCTTCAGGTCGGTGATCGGCAGGATCGCCTCGGCCTCGAGCAGCAGCTCCTCCTTGGCCTTCTGGTTCTCGCCCTGCTCGGCGTCGCGCTCGGAGAACGCGCCGGACCGGGCCTGGAAGAAGACGTCCTGGGCGCCGCGGAAGCGGGCCCACAGCTCCTCCTCCGCGTCCCGCTGGGCGCGGCCGGCGGCCTTCCACTGGGTCATCAAGTCCCGGTAGGCGGCGGCGGTCGGGCCCCACTCGGTGGAGCCGGACAGCGCCTCGGCCTGCGCGACCAGCTTCTCCTTCACCGCGCGGGCGCTCTCGCGCTCCGAGTCGAGCGCCGCGAAGTGCGCCTTGCGGTGCTTGGAGAACACCGAGCGGGCGTGCGAGAAGCGGTGCCACAGCTCGTCGTCGCTCTTGCGGTCCAGCCGCGGCAGCGCCTTCCAGCTGTCGACCAGGGCGCGCAGCCGGTCGCCGGCCTCCCGCCACTGGTTGGACTCGGCGAGCTGCTCGGCCTCGGCGACCAGCGCCTCCTTGGCGGCGCGGGTCTCCTCCTGGGCCTTGGCCCGGGCGGCCTTGCGCTCGCTCTGCCGGGTCTCGATCTCGCCGGCCAGGGTGTCCAGGCGGGCGGCCAGCGAGGCCAGGTCGCCGACCGCGTGCGCCTCGGCGACCTGCGCGCGCAGGTGCTCCAGCGCGGTCTGCGCCTCCTTGGCGGCGAGGTCGGTCTTGCGCACCCGGTGCTCGAGGAGGGCGGTCTCCGCCTCCAGGCCCTGGAACTTGCGCTCGAAGTAGGCGAGGGCCTCCTCGGGGGAGCCGGCCTGCCAGGAGCCGACCTGGCGTTCGCCGTCGGCCGTCCTCACGTAGACGTTCCCCTGCTCGTCGACACGGCCCCACGGGTCGCTGCTCACAGCGCCTCCTCCACATGACGCCACGCCCACGGGCGGGAGCGTCGTCCACAGTTGATGTGCGGCGGACCGATGGAGTCCGCCGTCCCGAGCCGTCGTTGGGTTGAGCCGGGGGTGACGGCCGACGGTCAGGGCACCCTATACAACAGCAACATAGGCGACCAGCGCCGGTGCTGTCCGCATCCGGCGCCGGTCGATTTTCGCGGCGGGCTCAGCCCTTGGCGGTGGTGATGCCGGTGACGTTGACCGGGAGCTTGGGAGCGCCGTCGCCGGTGCTGCCCTCGGCGCCGCCGTCGGCGATCTTCTTCAGCACGTCCATGCCGCCGGTGATGGTGCCGAACGGGGTGTAGTTGGCGGGCAGTTTGGTGTCCTGGTAGACCAGGAAGAACTGGCTGCCGTTGGTGTTCGGGCCGGAGTTGGCCATCGCCACGGTGCCCGCCGGGTAGGTCGCGCCCTGCAGGTTCTCGTCGGCGAACTGGTAACCCGGGCCGCCCCGGCCGGTGCCGGTCGGGTCGCCGCACTGCAGGACGTAGATGCCCTGCGTGGTCAGGCGGTGGCACTTGGTGTTGTCCCAGAACTGCTGACCGGCCAGGAACACGAAGGAGTTGACGGTGTGCGGCGCCTTCGCGGCGTCCAGCGAGAGGGTGACGTCGCCCTGCGAGGTCGAGATCTTCGCGGTGTACTTGGCCGCGGTGTCGATCGTCATCGCGGGCTCGGCGGCCCACTGCTTGCCGGAGACGGACGGGGAGGGTGCGGCGGAGGGCTTCTTCTCCTCCTTCTTCCCGTCGAACACGCCACCGGCCACGGTCGCGACACCGGCGACCACCAGGACGGCCAGGACCGAGGCGACGACCGCGTTGCGCTTCTTGCGCTTGGCGGCCGCCTCGGCGCGCGCCTGCATCTGGCGCTCGTACTTGTCACGGGCGAGCTGCCGCCGCCGCTGTTCGCTGCTGACCACCGGACGCGTCTCCTGAGCTGTGGGGGTAGTTGCCGCTGTCGTGTGCGGATCATCGCACCCGTCGGCGGCCAAGTGTAAGGACCCCGCGCGTCAGTACGGGATCAGCTCGACATGAGAGCGACATGAGAAACGGCTGAACGCGCCAGGTAACCGGTTCGCCCGGGGCCCGGTGCCGCCGGTAGGCTGCGGGGGAAAAGCAGACCGCCGCCATGAAACGTAAGGACTCGCGTGTTCGTCGCCGGATTCCCCGCCGGGGCCTGGGGCACCAACTGCTACCTGGTCGCACCCGCCGCCGGCGAGGAGTGCGTGATCGTCGATCCGGGCCACGAAGCGGCGGGCGGCGTCGAGGAGTTGGTACGCGAGCACCGGCTCAAGCCGGTCGCGGTGCTGCTCACCCACGGGCACATCGACCACGTCGCCTCGGTCGTCCCGGTCTGCGGTGCGCGCGGCGTCCCCGCCTGGATCCACCCCGAGGACCGCTACATGCTGGCCGACCCGGAGAAGGCGCTCGGCCGCTCGCTCGGGCAGCAGCTGATGGGCTCGATCACCGTCGGCGAGCCGGACGACGTCCGCGAGTTGACCGACGGCGGCGTGCTGGAGCTCGCCGGGCTGCACCTCACCGTCGACCACGCCCCCGGCCATACCGGGGGGTCGGTGACGTTCAGGACGCCCGCATCGGCAGAGGTTCCGCCGGTGCTGTTCTCGGGCGACCTGCTGTTCGCCGGCTCCATCGGGCGTACCGACCTCCCGGGCGGAGACAGCGCGGCGATCATGCGCTCGCTGGCCCGGGTGTGCCTGCCCCTCGACGACGCGACCGTGGTGCTCTCCGGCCACGGCTCCCAGACCACCATCGGCCGAGAGCGCGCCACCAACCCCTACCTCCAGCAGGCGGGCGGTGCGCCGGGCGCGCCGGCCTTCCCGCGACGAGGAATGTGACGGAAGAGAAGTTGAGCACCTTCACCGCCCCCAAGGGCACCTACGACCTGCTCCCGACGGTCAACTCGGCCGCCTTCCTGGCGATCCGCGAGGCCCTCTCCGCGCCGCTGCGCCGGGCCGGCTACGGCTACGTCGAGACCCCGGTGTTCGAGGACGTCAAGCTGTTCTCCCGCGGCGTCGGCGAGTCCACCGACATCGTCACCAAGGAGATGTTCACCCTCGCCAAGCGCCCGGAGAGCAACGAGTCGCTCGCGCTGCGCCCGGAGGGCACCGCCTCGGTGGTCCGCGCCGCGCTGGAGGCCAACCTGCACAAGCTCGGCAACCTGCCGGTCAAGCTCCGGTACTCCGGCACCTTCTACCGCTACGAGAAGCCGCAGGCCGGCCGCTACCGGGCGTTCTCGCAGGTCGGCGCGGAGGCGATCGGCGCCGAGGACCCGGCGCTGGACGCCGAGCTGATCATCCTGGCCGACGACGCCTTCCGCGCGCTCGGGCTGCGCGACTACCGCCTGCTGCTCAACTCGCTCGGCGACCAGCAGTGCCGCCCGGTCTACCGCGCCGCGCTGGTCGAGTTCCTCTCCGGCCTCGACCTGGACGAGGACACCCGCCGCCGCGCGGAGATCAACCCGCTGCGCGTGCTGGACGACAAGCGCGAGGCCGTGCAGGCCCAGTTGGCGGACGCGCCCAGGCTGCGCGACTACCTGTGCGAGGACTGCAAGGCGTACGACGAGAAGGTCCGCGAACTGCTCACCGCCGCGGGCGTCGCGTTCGTCGACGACCCGAAGCTGGTGCGCGGCCTGGACTACTACACCCGCACCACCTTCGAGTTCGTGCACGGCGGCCTGGGCGCGCAGTCCGCGATCGGCGGCGGCGGCCGCTACGACGGCCTGTCCGAGATGCTCGGCGGCCCGGCGCTGCCCTCGGTCGGCTGGGGCCTGGGCGTGGACCGCACCTACCTCGCGCTCCAGGCCGAGGGCGTCGTCCTCGACCTGCCCGCCACCACCGAGGTGTACGCGGTGGCGCTCGGCGAGGAGGCCAAGAACGTGCTGTTCGCCAAGGTGGTCGAGCTGCGCCGGGCCGGCGTCGCCACCGACCTGGCCTTCGGCGTGAAGAGCATCAAGAACGCCATGAAGTCCGCCAACCGGTCGGGTGCGCGCTACGCCCTGATCGCGGGCGACCGGGACCTCGCCGAGGGCGTGGTCCAGCTCAAGGACATGGAGTCCGGCGAGCAGACCCCCGTCGCCCTTGAGGCGCTCGTCACCACCCTGAAGGAGAAGCAGCTGTGATCCGCACGCACGACGCGGGCACGCTCCGCGCGGAGCACGCCGGCACCACCGTCACCCTGGCCGGCTGGGTGGCCCGCCGCCGCGACCACGGCGGCGTGGCCTTCATCGACCTGCGGGACGCCTCGGGCACCGTGCAGGTCGTGGTCCGCGACCTGGAGTCGGTGCACGGGCTGCGCTCCGAGTACTGCGTCAAGGTGGTCGGCGAGGTCCGGGTCCGCCCGGAGGGCAACGAGAACCCGGAGATCCCGACCGGCGCCGTCGAGGTCGTCGTCGAGTCGATCGAGGTGCTGTCCGAGGCCGCGCCGCTGCCGTTCCAGGTCGCCGAGTACGAGCCCGGCTCGGTCAACGAGGAGGTGCGGCTGCGCTACCGCTACCTCGACCTGCGCCGCGAGGGCCCGGCCCGCGCGCTGCGGCTGCGTTCGAAGGTCAACCACATCATCCGCACGGTGATGGAGGAGAACGACTACCTCGACATCGAGACCCCGTACCTGACCCGCTCCACCCCCGAGGGCGCCCGCGACTTCCTCGTCCCGGTCCGCCTCCAGCCGGGCCACTGGTACGCCCTGCCGCAGTCCCCGCAGCTGTTCAAGCAGCTGCTGATGGTGGCCGGCATGGAGCGCTACTACCAGATCGCCCGCTGCTTCCGCGACGAGGACTTCCGCGCCGACCGGCAGCCGGAGTTCACCCAGCTCGACATCGAGGCGTCCTTCGTCGACCAGGAGGACGTGCTGGCCCTCGGCGAGAAGATCGTCGGCCGGATCTGGAAGGAGGTGCACGGGTACGAGATCCCCGACCCGCTGCCCCGCCTGTCCTACGCCGACGCGATGTCCCGCTACGGCTCCGACAAGCCGGACGTCCGCTTCGGCCAGGAGCTCACCGACCTGACCGAGTACTTCAAGGGCACCGGGTTCCGGGTCTTCCAGGCCCCGTACGTCGGCGCGGTCGTGATGCCCGGCGGCGCCTCGCAGCCCCGCAAGCAGCTCGACGCCTGGCAGGACTGGGCCAAGGCGCGCGGCGCCCGCGGCCTCGCCTACGTCCTGGTGGACGCCGAGACCGGCGAGCTGCGCGGCCCGGTAGCCAAGAACCTGTCCGAGGAGCACCTGTCCGGCCTGGCCGCCGCGGCCGGCGCCAAGCCCGGCGACGCGGTGTTCTTCGCGGCCGGCAAGAAGACCGCCTCGCAGGAGCTGCTGGGCGCCGCCCGCCTGGAGATCGGCCGCCGCTGCAACCTGATCGACGAGTCCCAGTGGGCCTTCCTCTGGGTCGTGGACTTCCCGATGTTCGAGCCGATCGAGGACGACAAGGGCGAGTTCCAGGGCTGGCACGCCGTGCACCACCCGTTCACCGCGCCGACCGCCGAGTCGCTCGCCACCTTCGACACCGACCCGGGCAGCGCGCTCTCCAACGCGTACGACCTGGTGCTCAACGGCTCGGAGCTGGGCGGCGGTTCGATCCGCATCCACCAGCGGGACGTGCAGAAGCGGGCGTTCGACGCGATCGGCCTCTCCGAGGAGGAGGCGGCCGCCCAGTTCGGCTTCCTGCTGGACGCCTTCAACTACGGCCCGCCGCCGCACGGCGGCATCGCGCTCGGCCTGGACCGCGTGGTCACCCTGCTGGGCGGCTACGACACCATCCGGGACGTCATCGCCTTCCCGAAGACCTCCACCGGCGGCGACCCGCTGACCGGCGCCCCCACCCCGATCACCCCGGCCCAGCGCCGCGAGGCTGGCGTGGACGCCCAGCCCAAGGCCAAGGAGAGCGCCAAGACGGAGGCCGAGCCCACCGCCTGACGCACCGTCGGACGCCCCGCCGAAACCTGACGGGGCATCCGGAAGATCACGATTTGTTCCGGCCCCGGCCGGTGCGCGCCCACCAGGAGTAGGCTGCCACCGCCCGGGGCCGGAATGCTGCACCACCCGGAACGCTGCACAACGGGGTGCAGAGCGCAAGAAGGGTCAAGGATGACCGTACGAACCAGAGTTGAACTCCCCACCGACACCGCCGAGACCCGGCGGGTGCACATGGCGGCCTTCCCAGGCCCCGAAGAGGCGGACCTGGTGGACGCACTGCGCCGCGACGCCGCCTGGCTGCCCGCCCTCTCCCTGGTCGCGGTGGACGGACGCGAAGTGGTCATCGGCCACGCGCTGCTCACCCGGCTGAGGATCGGCAACGGCAAGGGCCTCGCGCTGGCGCCCGTCGCGGTCGCCCCCGAGTGGCAGCGCAAGGGCGTCGGCACCGCCGTGGTGCGGGCCGCGCTGGAGGCCGCCGCCGCGGCCGGCGAACGCGTCGTGGTGGTGCTCGGCGACCCGGGCTACTACGGCCGGTTCGGCTTCACCCCCGCCTCCGGGCACCGCATCACCGGGCCGTTCGACGTGCCCGACGGGTACTTCCAGGCCCTGCCGCTGCCCGGCGCCGACGGCGTCCCGCACGGCGTGTGCCGCTACCCCGCGCCGTTCGCGGAGGTCTGAGCGCCGGCGTCCGTGGCCGACCGGCCGCCACCGGTCGCCCGGAACTGCACCTCCAGGTGCAGCCGGCAGGACTCGGCGAACGCCTCCATGGCCGGTGTCGCCGCCCGCCCCGGCAGCCGGAACAGCCCCACCAGGCTCGGACTCAGCCCGCGCACCGGCAGGCAGCGCACGTCCGGACGGCCCGCCCAGCGGCCCACCGAACGCGGTGCGAAGCCCACCCCCTGCCCGCAGGCCACCGCGGCCATCCACTCGTCCGAGTTGTGCGCCACCGCCCCGATCCGGGCCGGCCGCCCGCCGCGCTCCGGCGCGCCCAGCCAGTAGTCGCGCCACACCCCGGCCTGCTCCGGGACGGCCACGAACGGCTCGTCCCACAGCTCCGCCGCGTCCACCGCGGACCGGGCCGCCAGCCGGTGGTCGGCCGCCAGCACCACCCAGCGCTCCTCGGTGCCCAGCAGCACGTGCGCGTACTGCTCGGCCACCCACGCCGGGGCGTGCCACAGCACCAGGTCCAGCTCGCCCGAGGCCAGGCCGGACGACTCGTCGAACCAGTTGTTCTGCCGCATCCGCACCCGCCAGCCCGGCATCCGGCGGGCGAAGTCCTCCACCGCGGCCCGGCCCAGCAGGTTGATCGTCGACCCCTCGAAGCCCACCCGCAGCTCCCCGCCGGCCTCCGCCGCCGCCCGCCTGGTCGCCCGCAGCGCCTCCTCCCAGCCGGCCAGCAGCGGCGCGGCGTGCGCCAGCAGCTCCGCGCCCGCCGCCGTCGGCACCACCCCGGCCCGCGAGCGCCGGAACAGCTCCACCCCCAACTCCCGCTCCAGCGCCCGCACCTGCTTGGTCAGCGTCGGCTGGCTGACCCCCAGCCGGGCCGCGGCCGCGGTCAGCTGCCCCTCCTCGCCCACCACCGCCAGGTAGCGCAACATCCGGGTGTCCACATCCATGCCCCCAGGTTATGGACCGAGGCATTGGACCCGGCCACCCGGGGTGTCGCACAGTTGTCCGGCCTTCCCCGGCGCGACCGGCACCGGCGGTACGGGGGGCCGCCGGTGCCGGGCCGGGGGAAGGCGCTCGACCTGCGCGGACGCCCGCCGCGGCCTAGCCTGGGGGATCGTCGGCGGCACGGTGAGCGGAGGCACGCAGTGGCGGCAGCCGAGGGCGGCAGGGCGGGGAAGACGGGCAGGGCGGGCAGGGCGGGGAAGAAGCCCGGCCGGGCCGAGCGGATGCCCAAGCGGCTCTACGAGGCCGAACTGCTCGGCCTCCAGCGCGAACTGGTCAAGCTGCAGGAGTGGGTCCGCACCGAGGGCGTCCGGATGGTGGTCGTCTTCGAGGGCCGCGACGCGGCGGGCAAGGGCGGCGCCATCAAGCGCGTCACCGAGTACCTCAACCCCCGGATCGCCCGGATCGCCGCCCTCCCGGCCCCCACCGAGCGCCAGCGCGGCCAGTGGTACTTCCAGCGCTACGTCGAACAGCTCCCGGCGGCCGGCGAGATGGTCCTGTTCGACCGCTCCTGGTACAACCGGGCCGGCGTCGAGAAGGTGATGGGCTTCTGCACCGACGAGGAGTACTGGCAGTTCCTGCACCAGTGCCCCACCTTCGAACGGATGCTGATCGAGGCGGGCGTCCTGCTGCGCAAGTACTGGTTCTCGGTCAGCGACGTCGAACAGGAGCGCCGCTTCCGCGACCGGCTCGACGACCCGATGCGGCAGTGGAAGCTCTCCCCGATGGACGTCGAGTCCATCACCCGTTGGGAGGACTACTCGCGGGCCAAGGACGAGATGTTCGTCCACACCGACCTCCCCGAGTCACCCTGGAACGTCGTCGAGAGCGACGACAAGCGCCGCGCCCGGATCAACATGATCGCCCACCTGCTCTCCAGCGTCCCGTACCACGAGGTGGTCAAGCCCGCGGTCGCCCTGCCGCCCCGCCCCGAGCCGCGCGGCTACCAGCGGCCCCCGCGCGACCTCCAGAAGTACGTCTTCGACCACGCCGCGGCGGTGCTGGCGCAGGCCGGGCAGTAGGGTCGAGCAATGGCGAAGTACTTCGACGTGCACCCCGAGACGCCCCAGCCGCGCACCATCTCCACCGTGGTGGCGAGCATCCGGGACGGTGCCCTCATCGCGTACCCCACCGACTCCTGCTTCGCGCTCGGCTGCCGCCTGGACAACCGGGACGGCCTCGACCGGATCCGCACCATCCGGCGGCTCGACGAGCGCCACCACTTCACCCTGATGTGCCAGGACTTCGCCCAGCTGGGCCGGTTCGCCCAGCTGGACAACAACGTCTTCCGCGCCGTCAAGGCCGCCACCCCCGGCAGCTACACCTTCATCCTCCCCGCCACCAAGGAGGTGCCGCGCCGGCTGCTCCACCCCAAGAAGAAGACCGTCGGCATCCGCATCCCCGACCACGCCGTCACCCGGGCCCTGCTGGCCGAGCTCGGCGAACCCCTGGTCTCCAGCACCCTGCTGCTGCCCGACGAGGAGGAGCCGATGACCCAGGGCTGGGAGATCAAGGAGCGCCTCGACCACGTCCTGGACGCGGTGGTCGACTCCGGCGACTGCGGGACGGTGCCGACCACGGTGGTCGACTTCTCGGACGGCGTGGCGGAGATCGTCCGCCACGGCGCGGGGGACCCGGAGCGCTTCGAGCAGTAGGGCGCGCCCCGGCGCCCCGCGCTGTCGGTGCCCTCGCATAGGCTCGGAGCGTGGACGAGCCCGACCTTTTCACGCACGCCGCCGAGGAACGCCAGAGCTCCGAGCCGGGGCGCGCCCCGCTCGCGGTGCGGATGCGGCCGCGGACGCTGGACGAGGTGGCCGGCCAGCGGCAGCTGCTCAAGGACGGCTCGCCGCTGCGCCGGCTGGTCGCCGGGGCCAAGGGCCCGGCGGCCACCAGCTCGGTGATCCTCTGGGGCCCGCCCGGGACGGGCAAGACCACGCTGGCGCACGTGATCAGCCGGGCGGTGGAGGGCCGGTTCGTCGAGCTCTCGGCGATCACCCACGGCGTCAAGGAGGTCCGGGCGGTGATCGACGGGGCCCGGCGCGCCGTCGGGATGAGCGGCCGGGAGACCGTGCTGTTCCTGGACGAGATCCACCGCTTCTCCAAGGCCCAGCAGGACTCCCTGCTGCCCGCGGTGGAGAACCGCTGGGTCACCCTGATCGCCGCGACCACCGAGAACCCGTACTTCTCGGTGATCTCCCCGCTGCTCTCGCGCTCCCTGCTGCTGACCCTGGAGTCCCTCACCGACGAGGACGTCCGGGCGCTGCTGCGCCGCGCCACCGTCGACGAGCGGGGCCTGGGCGGCGGCGTGGAGCTGAGCCCGGAGGCCGAGGACCACCTGGTGCGCCTGGCCGGGGGAGACGCCCGGCGGGCGCTGACCACGCTGGAGGCGGCGGCCGGCGCGGCGCTGGAGCAGGGCGAGAAGGTGCTGACCCTGGCGGCCACCGAGACGGCCGTCAACCAGGCCGCGGTGCGCTACGACCGGGACGGCGACCAGCACTACGACGTGGCCAGCGCGCTGATCAAGTCGATCCGCGGCAGCGACGTGGACGCCACGCTGCACTACCTGGCCCGGATGATCGAGGCCGGGGAGGACCCGCGGTTCATCGCCCGCCGCCTGATGATCTCCGCCAGCGAGGACGTCGGGCTGGCCGACCCGACGGCGCTGCCCACCGCGGTGGCCGCCGCCCAGGCGGTCGCGCTGATCGGCTTCCCCGAGGCGCGGATCATCCTGTCCCAGGCGGCGATCGCGCTGGCCCTGGCGCCCAAGTCGAACGCCGCGTACCTGGCCATCGACGCCGCCCTGGCGGACGTCCGGCAGGGCCTGGCCGGGGCGGTGCCGCCGCACCTGCGGGACGCGCACTACGGCGGGGCGAAGAAGCTCGGGCACGGCAAGGGGTACCAGTACCCGCACGACCTGCCGGAGGGCATCGCCGCCCAGCAGTACGCGCCGGACGAGGTGCACGGCAAGGAGTACTACAAGCCGACCAGGCGGGGCGGCGAGGCCCGGTACGCGGACATCGCGGAGTGGACCAGGGCCCGGCTCGCGGGGGAGTGAAGCCGGCCCGTCCGGAGCCTGTAGACTGGCTCGCAGTGTGTCCCGGGCCCGGGGTTCCGCGAGGAACGACCGGCCGCACCAGCGGGGCACCGAACCGGGGCCTCCCGCGAGGGAGTTCCCCCAGGAGCGGCGCGCACCGGCCTTCGGTGTCGCGGGCAGCCCACCACCCTCACCGGTCGGTGGGCCTCTCGTGTGCAAGCACATAGTGCCCGGTCGCGGAGAGCGGCTGACCACCCGGCGACGGGCGGTTTTTCTCCGGACCGCGAGGAGCGTCCTCCGTCAACACCTGGTGACAGCCGTAACTGAACAGGAAAAGGAAACATGGCGAACCAGAAGCGCCCCAAGGTCAAGATCGCCCGTGCTCTCGGCGTTCCGCTGACCCCGAAGTCCGTCAAGTACTTCGAGGCCCGTCCGTACCCGCCCGGCCAGCACGGCCGCGGCCGCAAGCAGAACTCTGACTACAAGGTCCGTCTGACCGAGAAGCAGCGTCTGCGCGCGCAGTACGACCTCAGCGAGAAGCAGATGGCGCGTGCCTTCGAGGCCGCCAAGAAGGTCGAGGGCAAGACGGGCGAGGCCCTGGTCGGCCTGCTCGAGGTCCGCCTCGACTCCCTGGTCCTGCGTTCGGGCATCGCCCGCACCATCTACCAGGCCCGCCAGATGGTCGTGCACGGCCACATCCAGGTCAACGGTGCGAAGGTCAACAAGCCCTCGTTCCAGCTGAAGCCGGGCTACGTCGTCACGGTGAAGGAAAAGTCCAAGGAGAAGGTCCCCTTCCAGGTGGCTCGCGAGGGCGGCAACGCCGGCGAGGGCCAGACCCCGAAGTACCTCGAGGTCAACCTGAAGGCCCTGGCCTTCCGCCTGGACCGCGCGCCGCAGCGCCGCGAGGTTCCGGTCGTCTGCGACGAGCAGCTCGTCGTCGAGTACTACTCGCGCTGACCCGCGAGCGGAACGCCCCCCCGGTCCTCGGACCGCGGGGGCGTTTCCCGTTCCGGCCCCGCGGCGGGGCCGACGAGGGCGCGGCCCACCGCGGCGTCCAGGTCGAGCCGGGAGCCGAGCCGGAAGGCCGCCTCGTACTCCTGCTCGGTCAGGCCGTCGCGGGTGCGCCGCTCGCTCTCCAGGTGCGGGCCGTTGAACGAGCGGGAGCCGAAGAACGGGGTGCCGACGGCCCGCCAGAGCCGGTGCGCGGCGCCCTGCAGCACCCGGGCCTCGTGCAGGTCGGCGTCCGGGCCCTCGGTGGCCAGCAGCGCCAGCAGGTCCATCGTCAGCACGATGCCGAGCAGGTCGCGGAACAGGTGGTTGAGCCGCATCGACTCGCGGGCCAGGGCCCGGGCCAGGCGCAGGTCACCGCCCTGCCGCCGGGCGAAGGCCATCGCGTACAGGCAGTACCCGTACGCCCACTGCTCGCCGTGCTCCTCGCAGATCTCCCGGACCCGCTCGACCCACGTCCGGCCGCTCTCCTCGTCGCCCTGGAAGAGGTGGGCGAGGGCGAGTTCGAACATCGCCATCAGGACGTTGGAGTTGAGCTCGCCGAGCGCGTCGTAGTGCCACAGCGCCTCCTCGAACAGCTCGGCGGCGCGGGCCGGTTCGTCGCCGATCAGGGCGGCGCAGCCCTGCCGGTGGACGGCGTAGGCCAGGGCCCGGCCGTCGCCGGTCTCCAGGGCCTGGCGGCGGCACTCCTCCAGGGCGGGGCGGGCCCGGTCCAGGTCGCCCTGGAGGGTGGCCAGGTAGCCGGTGACCCAGAGCGCCTTGGCCCGGGCGTCGGTGGGTTCCGGGGCGAGCGCGAGGGCGCGGTCGAGCCAGTGCCGGCCCTCGCCGAGGTGGCCGGTGCCGACCCAGAAGTACCAGAGGGTGCCCGCCAGTACGAGGGCGAGCTGCTCCTCGCCGGGCTCGGCGAGCGAGAACTCCAGCGCGGCGCGCAGGTTGGCGTGGGCGAGCCGGGTGCGCTCGGCGGTCTCGGCCTGCCGGGGGCCGAACCACTCGACCTCGCCCCAGGTGGCGACGCCGAGGTACCAGTCGCGGTGGCGGCGCAGCAGCCGCGGCCGGTCGCCGCTCGCCCGCAGCCAGCCGGCGCCGTACTCGCGCAGGGTGTCGAGCATCCGGAAGCGGACGGTGCCGTCGGTGTCGAGCCGGTCCAGGACGGACTTGTCGACCAGCGACTCGACCAGCTCCAGGGCGGCGTCGGCGTCCAGGCCGTGCCCGGCGCAGACGTACTCGGCGGCGTCCAGGTCGAAGCCGCCGGCGAAGACCGAGAGGCGGGCCCAGAGTAAACGTTCCTGCATGGTGCAGAGTTCGTGGCTCCAGCCGATCGCGGTGCGCAGCGTGTGGTGCCGGGCCGGAGCCGTCCGGTCGCCGCCGGTGAGCAGCCGGAAGCGGTCCTCCAGGCGGGCCGCCAACTGCTCCACGGACAGCGCGCGCAGCCGGCCGGCCGCCAGTTCCAGGGCCAGCGGGATGCCGTCCAGCCGGCGGCACAGCAGCGCCACCCCGTCCCGGTTGCCGGGCTCCAGCCGGAAGCCCGGCAGCACGGCGGCGGCCCGGTCGGCGAACAGCAGCACCGCCTCCGCCTCGGCCCGGCCGCCGGACGGCTCGTAGGGCAGCGGGGCGAGCGGCAGCAGGTGCTCGCCCGCGGCGCGCAGCGACTGCCGCGAGGTGGCGACCACCCGCAGGCCGGGGGCGGCGCGCAGCAGCGCGTCCACCAGCTCGGCGCAGGCGTCGACCAGGTGCTCGCAGCCGTCCAGCACCAACAGGGCCTCGCGGTCGGCGAGTTGCTCGACCAGGACGTCCAGCGGCGGGCGGGCGGTGTGGTCGGTCAGCCGGAGCGCCTCCAGCACGGCGTGGCCCAGCAGCAGCGGGTCCTGCACGGGGGCGACCTCGGCCAGGTGCGCGCCGTCCGGGAAGCCCCCGGCCAGCCGGGCGGCGGCGCGCAGGGCCAGCCGCGACTTGCCGACGCCGCCGGGCCCGGTCACCGTGACCAGCCGGGCCCGGCCGACCAGGGCGGCCAGCGCGTCGAGTTCGGCGGCCCGGCCGACGAAACTGGTGACCTCGGCCGGGAGCCGCCCCCGCTTTCCCGGCGCTGCCGACGTGCTGCCCATGGACGCCCCCGTCGCTAGGAAACCCGGAACCCACCGGCCCGCGCTCCGCGAGCCAAACCCCCAACGAGGTGACCTGACGGTAGGTTACGCGCGGTGTCCGCGCACCCGGCCGGGCCGGGGAGCGGGCCCACCGGCGGATATACCGGTCGGGGAACGGGCCGCCGTCGCGATAGGGTTCGACGGAACTCGTAGACTTAAGCAATCACGGCCGAGGGAGCGCGCGAAGGTGTCCGTGGGAGAGCTGGCCGGGCTGCTGGTCGCCGTCTTCTGGGCGGTCCTGGTCACCCTGCTCGCCGTGGTGCTGGTGCGGCTGTCCAAGGTGCTGCGGGAGGCGACCGTGCTGGTCGCCGCCGTCACCGAGCAGGCCGTGCCGCTGCTGGAGGACGCCAACGCGGCCGTCCGCAGCGCGCACGAGCAGCTGGAGCGGGTCGACGAGATCACCGCCAACGTGCAGGACGCGGCGGCCGACGCCAAGGCGCTGTCGTCCACCGTGGCCGCGACGCTGGGCGGCCCGCTGGTGAAGGCGGCCGCGTTCAGCCACGGCGTGCGCAAGGCCGTCGCCCGGCAGCGGGCCGGGGCGGCCGCGGTGCCCCAGCAGGCCGGTGAGCGCGAGGAGTTGGCCCGGATGATCCGGGCCGAGGTGCGGGCCCAGGCGGCGCCGCGCCGCGGGCTGCTGGCCAAGGTCCGCCGGGCCGTGAGGGGCTGACCGCGATGGTGCGCAGGATCTTCTGGATGGCCGTCGGCGCGGGCGCCACGGTCTGGGCCGTGAACAGGGCCAACGAGGCGGTGCACCGCCTCACCCCGGACTCGCTGTCCGGCACCGCCGCCCGCGGCGCCCTCCGGCTCGGCGACGCCGCCAAGCGCTTCGCCCGGGACGTCCGCTCCGGCATGGACGAGCGCGAGCGCGAGCTGCGCGCCGACCTCGGCCTGGACGGCACCGCGGTGGTCGAGCCGCCGCGCCGCCGGACGCTGAGCGGGTCGGCGGCCGCCGACGACGGGGCCCGAGCTATCTCGGCGGCCCCGGGCTCCCCGGCCGCCGCCCTGCCCCCGTCCCCGCGCACCGAGCGCCGCACCACCCCCCAGACCATCGTTGCCAAGCCCCGACAGCGCGAGCTGCCGGGCCGCACGACCGATCGGAAGGACCCCCACTGATGGAGTCGGCAGAGATCCGCCGCCGCTGGCTGCGCTTCTTCGAGGAGCGCGGCCACACCGTCGTACCGTCGGCCTCGCTGGTCGCCGACGACCCCACCCTGCTGCTGGTCAACGCCGGCATGGTGCCCTTCAAGCCGTACTTCCTGGGTGAGATCAAGCCGCAGTTCTCGCGCGCCACCAGCGTGCAGAAGTGCGTGCGCACCCTGGACATCGAGGAGGTCGGGAAGACCACCCGGCACGGCTCCTTCTTCCAGATGTGCGGCAACTTCTCGTTCGGCGACTACTTCAAGGAAGGCGCCATCAAGTTCGCCTGGGAGCTGCTGACCGGCTCCGTGGCGGACGGCGGCTACGGCCTGGAGCCCGAGAAGCTCTGGATCACCGTCTACCAGGACGACGACGAGGCCGAGCAGATCTGGCGCGAGGTGATCGGCGTCCCGTCCGAGCGGATCCAGCGCCTGGGCATGAAGGACAACTTCTGGTCGATGGGCGTCCCCGGCCCGTGCGGCCCGTGCTCGGAGATCAACTACGACCGCGGCCCCGCGTACGGCGAGGAGGGCGGCCCGGCGGTCAACGGCGAGCGCTACCTGGAGATCTGGAACCTGGTCTTCATGCAGTACGAGCGCGGCCACGGCGACGGCAAGGACGGCTTCGAGATCCTCGGCGACCTGCCGAGCAAGAACATCGACACCGGCCTCGGCCTGGAGCGCCTGGCCGCCGTCCTGCAGGGTGTCGACAACCTCTTCGAGATCGACACCTCGCGGATGATCCTCGACCGCGCCGCCGAGCTCACCGGCCACACCTACGGCGCCGAGCACAAGTCGGACGTCTCGCTGCGCGTGGTCACCGACCACTTCCGCACCGCGCTGATGCTGGTCGGCGACGGCGTCACCCCCGGCAACGAGGGCCGCGGCTACGTGCTGCGCCGCATCCTGCGCCGGGCGATCCGCAACATGCGGCTGCTGGGCGCCACCGAGCCGGTGGCCAAGGACCTGATCGACATCTCGATCAAGGCGATGGCCCCGCAGTACCCGGAGCTGGAGAGCGACCGCAAGCGGATCGAGACGGTCGTCGTCGCCGAGGAGAACGCCTTCCTGCAGACGCTGCGCTCCGGCACCAGCCTGCTGGACGCCGCGGTCACCGAGACCAAGCAGTCCGGCGGCGCGGTGCTCTCCGGCGAGCAGGCGTTCAAGCTGCACGACACCTACGGCTTCCCGATCGACCTGACCCTGGAGATGGCCGAGGAGCAGGGCCTCCAGGTCGACGAGGCCGGCTTCCGCCGCCTGATGCAGGAGCAGCGCGACCGCGCCAAGGCCGACGCCAGGGCGAAGAAGATGGGCCACGCCGACGTCGCCGCGTACCGCGAGGTCGCCGACCGGGCCGGCGCCTCCGTCTTCACCGGCTACGCCCACACCGAGGGCGAGGCCACCGTGGTCGGCCTGCTGGTGGACGGCGTCCCGTCGCCCGCGGCCACCGAGGGCGACGAGGTCGAGCTGATCCTCGACCGCACCCCGTTCTACGCCGAGGGCGGCGGCCAGCTCGCCGACCACGGCCGGATCCGCCTCGACTCCGGCGCGGTCGTCGAGGTCCGGGACGTCCAGCAGCCGGTGCCCGGCGTGATCGTGCACTCCGGCGGGGTGCTGTTCGGCGAGGTGGTGCTCGGCGCGTCCGCGTACGCCACCATCGACACCGACCGCCGCCGCGCCGTCTCGCGCGCCCACTCGGCCACCCACCTGACCCACCAGGCGCTGCGCGACGCGCTCGGCCCGACCGCCGCCCAGGCCGGCTCGGAGAACGCGCCGGGCCGCTTCCGCTTCGACTTCGGCTCGCCCGCCGCCGTCCCCGGCTCGGTGCTGACCGACGTCGAGCAGAAGATCAACGAGGTGCTGGTCCGCGAGCTCGACGTCACCGCCGAGGTGATGACGATGGACCAGGCCCGCAAGCAGGGCGCCATCGCGATGTTCGGCGAGAAGTACGGCGACTCGGTGCGCGTGGTCACCATCGGCGACTTCTCCAAGGAGCTGTGCGGCGGCACGCACGTCGGCAACACCGCCCAGCTGGGCCTGGTGAAGCTGCTCGGCGAGTCCTCGATCGGCTCCGGCGTGCGCCGCGTCGAGGCGCTGGTCGGCGTCGACGCGTACAAGTTCCTGGCCCGCGAGCACACCGTGGTCTCCCAGCTGACCGAGCTGGTCAAGGGCCGCCCGGAGGAGCTGCCGGAGAAGATCTCCGGGATGCTCGCCAAGCTCAAGGACGCCGAGAAGGAGATCGAGAGGTTCCGCGCGGAGAAGGTCCTCGCGGCCGCCGCGGGCCTCGCCGAGGGCGCCGAGGACGTCCGGGGCGTGGCCCTGGTCGCCGCCCGGGTCGGTGACGGCACCGGCGCGGACGAGCTGCGCAAGCTGGTGCTGGACGTCCGGGCCCGGCTCGGCTCCCGCCCGGCCGTGGTCGCCGCGTTCACCGTCGCGAACGACCGCCCGCTGACCGTGATCGCCACCAACGAGGACGCCCGCGGCCGCGGCATCAAGGCCGGCGAGCTGGTCCGCGCCGCGGCCAAGACCCTCGGCGGCGGCGGTGGCGGCAAGGACGACGTGGCGCAGGGCGGCGGCACGAACCCGGCCGCCGTCGCGGACGCCATCGAGGCCGTGCGGGCACTGGTGGCCGAGCGCGCGTGAGTGAACAGCCCGTGGAGGAGAAGGTCTTCCGGCGCGGCCGGCGGATCGCCGTCGACGTGGGCGACGCCCGGATCGGGGTCGCGGTCTGCGACCCCGACGGGCTGATCGCCACGCCGGTGGAGACCGTCCCCGCCGGGGGGCGCTCGCAGGCCCGGCTGAAGGCGATCGTCGAGGAGTACGACGCCGTCGAGGTGGTGGTCGGCCTGCCGCGCTCGCTGAACGGCAAGGAGGGCCCGGCCGCCGCCAAGGTCCGCGAGTACGCGGGCCGGCTGGCCGGCCTGCTGTACCCCGTCGGCGTGCGGCTGGTGGACGAGCGGATGACCACCGTCACCGCCGCCGCCGGGCTGCGCGCCTCCGGGCGTTCCTCGAAGAAGGGCCGCTCGGTGATCGACCAGGCCGCCGCCGTGGTGATCCTGCAGTCGGCCCTTGAGACCGAACGGGTGAGCGGTCGGGCGCCCGGCGAGAGTGTCGAGCCGGTCATCTGATCGGTACGGGCTAGCTTCCCGGTAGAGGGTCCGTGCGGACGCGCGTCCCCACGGAC
>NZ_JBHUWH010000094.1:0-21402 GCF_042670125.1 Kitasatospora sp. NPDC057198
CGGCGTTTCCCGGGGACGGACCGGGGACGGACCGGGGGCGGCTCCGTTCAGGGGGATGGCGTGAAGATCCGGCAGGAGTAGCATCCTCGAAACGTGTGGGCATGGTGACGCTGCGCACACGTCGTTCGCCGTGCTCAGGAGGGGAAACCGTGCACCAGCTGACCAAGGGCGCCAACGCCGAACTGTTCGCGGAGGGGGACGAGCCGGGGCCGGTGACGGTCGCCCTGAGCTGGATCGATCCGACCGGGGCGGGCGACGCCGACGTGTCGGTGCTGCTGCTGGGCGCGGACGGCAAGGTGCGCGGGGAAACGGACTTCCTCTTTTACAACTGCCCCGCCACGCCCGACAGTTCGGTGCAGCTGCTGGGCAAGGTGCCGACCGGCAGCGGCACCCAGGACCGGATCCTGCTCGACCTCGCGGCGCTGCCTGCCGAGGTGCACCAGGTGGTTCTGGCGGCAAGCCGCTACGCCGGGGCCACCTTCGGGGAACTCGCCGAACTCCGGCTGGCCGTGCTGGACGGCGGCGGGGACACCCTGGTGGCCTTCGACATCCCCGACGCCGGGGAGGAGACCGCGTTCGTCTTCGGAGAGATCTACCGGCGCGGCGGGGCGTGGAAGTTCCGTGCGGTCGGCCAGGGCTACCGGTCCGGGCTCGGCGGCCTCGCCGGGGACTTCGGCATCGACGTCGACCAGGAGGAGGAGACGGCGCAGGCCGAGCGGGCCGCCGAGCCGGGCGCACCGACCGCCGGGACCGCGCAGCCCTCCGGAACAGCTCCGGCCGCCGAACCGACCGTCGCCCCACCGGCCACGGCCGAGCCGACGGCCGCGCCGAAGCGCGCGGTGCGCACCGCCAAGAAGCGGGTCACCCTGCCGAAGGCCGCCAAGGTCGACCTCGCCGACCACCCGTCCTGGAGGCAGGCCCGGTTGTTCTCGGTGGCCGGGCTGAAGAACGAGCTGGACCGGGAGAGCCGGGCCACCTCCACCCTGTTGGCGGTGATGGCCGAGGTGCCGGAGTTCGGCCGCCGGATCACCGCCATGTTCAACGCCCCGGCGGGCATCGTCCAGACCTTCACCGAGACGAGCTTCAAGCACGGCGACAGCACCGTCCGCCCCGACGGCACGATCCGGGTCAGCCGGGCCGGGAAGATCTGGACCGCCCTGGTGGAGACCAAGACCGGTGGCAGCCCGCTCAAGTCGGAGCAGGTGCAGGCGTACCTCGACGTGGCCCAGCGGCACGGCTACGAGACGATCATCACCCTCTCCAACGACCTGGCGCTGGAGGGCGAGCTCCTGGTGACGGTCGACCGGCGCCGGGCCCGCAAGGTCGCGCTGCGGCACCTGTCCTGGGCCGAGGTGGCGCACGAGGCGCACCTGCTGTGCCACCACGACGGCGTGGTCAATCCCGCACACGCCTGGCTGCTGAGCGAGTTCCTGCACTACCTGCGCCACGAGAACTCCGGCTGCCACGGCTTCCAGAACATGGGTCCGGCCTGGGTGACCGTCCGCAACGCGATCTCCGAGGGCACCCTGCGGGCCGGCGACCGCAACGCGCTGCGGGTGGTGGAGAACTGGGAGCGGCTCACCCGGCAGCTGTGCCTGCGCCTGGGTGGCGAACTCGGCGTCCCGGTCTCCCCGGTGCTGCGCGGCGGCCGACGCACCGAACCGGCGGTCCGTCGGGAGAAGGCGGTGGAGGAGCTCGCGGCCGGCGGCCGAATGCGCTCCGAACTGGCGGTCCCCGGCCTGCCCGGACCGATCGTGCTGGAGGCCGATCTGCGTACCGGCCGGATCGAGACCACGGTCGAGGTGGCCGCCGCCGAGCGTTCCAGGGCGCTCACCAGGGTCCAGTGGCTGCTGCGGCAGCTCACCGAGGCCCCGGCCGAGCTGCGGATCGAGGCGCTGACCGCGGACGGCGGGCCCGGCCCGTGCGAGCTGCTGCGGGCGCTGCGGGTCGAACCCGGCCTGCTGGTGCCCGCCGACAGCGCGGAGATCCGGGCGTTCCGGCTGACCCTGCCAGCCGGTATGGGGACCAGGCGGGGCGCGGAGGAGACCGGGTTCATTCGCAGCGTGGACACCGTCGTCGACCGCTTCCTGAACGAGGTGGTCCGGGGGCTGAAGCCTGCCGAGTGACAGCGGCGGACCGGCCGTCGCACCGATGCGCGGCGGAGGGGACCCGCCTGCCGGGCCGGGAGTCGGCGGATCGAGGCGGGTGGCCGGTTTTCGCGGGGGCGCGGGCGGACATGGTGGGGGAGTGGGGAGCGGCCGGATTGCGCCCTTGTTGTGCTAGCACCTCGGCGCTAGCGTTGAAGGATGGCCAAGAAGCAGCTGAACGTCAGGGTGGACGCGACCACCGCCGAGATGGCCCGCGAGCGGGCGGAGCAGCAGGGGATCAGCATGAACCAGTACATCGAACGGCTGGTGCAGCAGGACATGGGCGAGGCCGGGCGGAACTTCGTGGACGCCGCGGCGCAGTTCATGAAGGAGCACGAGGCGGCGTTCCTCGCCGAGTTCGGGTCGCCCGGCGAGCTCCAGGACGTGCGCCGTTGAAGCTTGAGGTCGACCTCTCGTGGCTGCTCATGACCGCCGAGCAGTACACGCCCGGTGACCCGCAGGTCACCGACTACGGATCGCTGCTCGCGGCGATCACCAGGCACCAGGCCGAGGTCTTCGACATCGCGGTCTACCCCGAACCGCAGGACCGGGCGGCGGCGCTGATGCACCAGCTGATCCGGGTCCCCGCGCTGGAGCGCAACAACGAACTGTTCGCCACCGCCGTGGCCTACGCGTACCTGGTGGCCAGCGGCTGCCGGGTGGCGACCACCGCGCGCGAGGTGCGCAGCCTGGCTCGGGCGATCCGGGAGGGCAAGCTCGGCATCACCGGCGTGGCGGAGCGGCTGGGGATGTGGGTGGTCGACGAGTCGGAGGAGGAAGAGGTCGGCGACGACGGCGAGGAGTGACGGCGCCGAGGAGTGACGGCACCGAGGAGTGACGGCACCGAGGAGTGACGGCACCGAGAGGTGACGGCGCCGAGGAGTGAGGCGTCCTGCCGCGCGGGCCGAACGCGTCAGGGGCCGGGAGAGCGACGAGGTGCCCGCGGGCGGGATACCCTCGACGTTCCCCCGGCCCCTGACGGTTCCCGGGGCGCCGAACGATCTGCGCCGAGGATGCGAGCGAGTTGCTGCAGGACATCGAGCCCTACCTGGTCTGCCCGCACTGCGCCCGCCCGCTGGCGCTGGACGGCCGCACCCTGCGCTGCCCGAACGGACACGGCTTCGACCAGGCCCGGCAGGGCTACGTGAGCCTGCTGGCGGGGGACGCCAAGCAGGGCACCGCCGACACCGCCGAGATGGTCGCGGCCCGCGGCGGCTTCCTGGCGGCCGGCCACTACGCCCCGCTGGAACGGGCCCTGGCCGCCGCCGCGGCCGCCGTCGCGGCGGAGAGCGGGCTGGTCGCGGACCTCGGTGCGGGCACCGGCCACTACCTGGCCCGGGTGCTGGACGCCCGGCCGGGCGCGGCGGGCGCGGCGCTGGACCTGTCCAAGTACGCGCTGCGGCGCGCCGCGAAGGCGCACCCGCGGATCGGCGCGGTGGTGTGCGACGCCTGGCGGCCGCTGCCGCTGCGGGACGGCGCCGCGGACGTGCTGCTGAACGTGTTCGCGCCGCGCAACGGCCCCGAGATGCGGCGGGTGCTGCGCCCCGGCGGGCGGCTGCTGGTGGCCGCCCCGACCTCCCGCCACCTGCGGGAACTGGTGGGCGCGCTGGGCCTGCTGTCGGTGGACGAGGACAAGGACCGGCGGATCGCGGAGAAGCTCGGCCCCTGGTTCGCGCCGGTGGAGCGCACCGAGGTGGAGTTCGCGCTGCAGCTGTCGCGGACGGACGCGGCCGCCGTGGTCGGGATGGGCCCGAGCGCCTGGCACACCGACCCGGCCGCGCTGGCCGCCGCGCTGGCGGCGCTGCCCGAACCGGTGGAGGTCACCGGTTCGGTGCTGGTCACCGCGTACGAGTGAACGGGCGGGTGCCGCACCCGGGACGGTTGGGACTCGAAGGGGTGACAGGGCGCCAGCAGGGACGTTTCTGCAGCTCAGGGCACACCTAGAGTGCTCCGGGTGACCAGCGAAGCCCCCTTGGCCCCGTCCCTGCCGACGGCCCCTGCCCTGTCTCTGCCGACGGCCCCGGCCCCGTCGACCGCCGTCCGCGACCCGCGGCGGACGCACCTCCCCGCGGCGTCCGCCCCCGCGGTGTCCGCCCCGACGGTGAAGCGCCCCACCGTCGAGGAACTGCGGCTGACCTCCTTCAAGTCCTACCGGCGGGCCGTCCTGCCGATGTCGCCGCTGACCGTGCTGCACGGGCCGTCCGGAGCGGGCAAGTCCAACGCGCTGGACGCGCTGAGCGTGCTCTCCCGGCTCGCCCTCGGCGAGGAGATCAGGCCCTCGCTGGACGGCGTCGGCGGGCCGCGCGGCCCGCTCGCCGTCCCAGTGCGCGGCGGGCTGAACGGCTGCGTGCCGCACGGGCGCAACGCGATCATCCTGGGCTGCACCGTGCGCTCCTGCGTCGGGACGATCCGGCTCGAAGTGGTGGTGCGCACCGACGGCCGCGTCCGGATCGCCCGCGAGTGCCTCACCCTGGACGGCCGGACCCTGATGGAGACCGGCGAGCAGGACCTCACCCGCGGCCGGGTCAACGTCACCTGGCACAACGACTCCCGGCAGGGCGACATCCGCGCCCCGCTGCCCAGCGGCAGCCTGATCACCGCCCAACTGCCGCTGCGGGTCGCCGGATCCTCCAACGGCGAACGCAAGGTGCTGGCCGCCTCCGAGCAGGTGCTCACCGCGCTGCGCGAGGTGTTCGCACTGCACCCCGTGCCCGCCGCGATGCGCGGCTGGGGCCGGCCCGAACCGCAGGCCCGGCTGCTCGGCACCGCCGCCAACATCTCCGCCGTGCTCGACCGGCTGGAGCACGAGTGCCCGCGCCGCTGGGCCCGCCTGCTGCGCGCCGTCCAGGCCGCCGCCCCGCACCCGCTGCTCGGCCTCGGCGTCGCCCGCCGCGGCGAGGGCGACCGGCAACGGCTGCTCGCGGTCTTCGACGAGGGCGTGCTCGGCCGCACCGGCGCCGACCAGGCAGCCGACGGCATGCTGCGACTGCTCGCCTTCGCCGCCGTCCTGCTCACCGGCGCCGCCGTCCTCGACGTCGACCCCGCCATCGAAGTGCCGGACGCGCACCGGCAGTTGGTGCTGCTCGCCGAGGACCTCGGGGCGGGCCTGGCCGCCGACCAGATCGCCGCCCTGCTGCGGCTGGCCCGCGAGGTCACCGGCAAGGGCGACATCCGGCTGCTCGCCACGCTCCAGGAAGCGGGCCCGGCGCTCGGCCCGGACGGCATCGAACTGGTCGAGTGCCGACGCGATCCGGCCACCGGCCACAGCCTGCTCCGCCTCACCGACCCCGCCGCCCGGGTGCCGGTGCAGGGCGCGGCGCAGGACCCCGGCCAGGGCGCGGCGCAGGGTTCGGGGTCGGGCGCGGTGCAGGGCCCCGGCCAGGGTGCGGTGCAGGGCTCGGTGGGGGCCCCGGTGCGGGGCTCCGAAGCGGGCCCGGCGCGCGGTGGGGGAGCGGTGGTAGACCTGGGGGAATGAACGACGAAGTGGAGCCGGCCGCGCCGGACGCCGGGCCGACGGTGCCCGAACTGCAGCGTCGGCTGGCCGAGTTCGCGGCCGCCCGGAACTGGCAGCAGTACCACACCCCGAAGAACCTGGCCTCGGCGCTGACCGTCGAGGCCGGCGAACTGCTGGAGATCTTCCAGTGGTTGACGCCCGAGCAGGCCGCCGACGTGATGTCCGACGCCGGTTCGGCGCACCGGGTCCGCGACGAGGTGGCGGACGTGCTGGCCTACCTGCTGCAACTGTGCACCGTGCTGGAGGTGGACCCGCTGCGGGCGCTGGCGGAGAAGATCGAACGCAACGAGAGCAGGTTCCCGGCGCCCTAGCAGCGGCGGGTGGCAGCGGGCGGGCCGGGGGCCGGAGAACTGGAGAACTGGAGGGCTGGAGCGCGAGGGTGGTGGGCCGGGTTCCCGGCGGCCGGGGAAATCATCCGGAATTCCCCCGCACGGGGGACCCGGGTTTTCCACAGGGCCGGGTTTTCCACAGGCCCGTCGAACCCGCTGGGAGCACCCCCGGGAGCGGCGGCACGCTGATCCCCGTGACCGACCGCCGAAGGACGGCGGCGGCCGACGAGGGGAGTCCGCCGTGGAGGCACTGCGACTGATCAAGACCGTTCGGCACGCCCTGGCCGAGGCCCGGACGACCGGGGACATCCTGCACGAGGCGTGGCAGGCCGGGCTGCTCACCGAAGCGGTCGGGGCCCGGATCGCCGACCACGACGGGGAGGCGTTCGCCACCCTCGGGCAGCTGCTCTCCGAAGCCGGTGCGCACACCGCGAGCTGCCTGCGCCAACCGCCCGAACCCGGCCTGGACGACCTGCCCGGCGGCCCGGTCGGCGTCTACCCGGAATGGACGGGGCCGACGCTGGTCGACCGGTTCAGCGTGCTCGGCGAGCTGGATCCGGTGCTGGCCGAACTCGCCCTGCTGCTGGAGGAGGCGAACGAGAGCCTGGTGGTGCTCGCCTGCGGGGCGGAGACCGAGAGCCTCTACTGGAGCTGCATCGACGGGCTGGACTCCGGCTCGGAGTGCCGCGACCTGGTGGCCGAACTCCTGCGCGAGCAGCGGAGGCTGACGGGCGCGCGGGCCCCGGACGGAGAACCGGGGGCGGGGGAGGGCCCGGAGGAGGAGCAGGGCGGGGGCCGGGAGGAGGAGCCGTCCGGGCCCGGGGTGCCGGGCGCGGCCCGGCGGGAGGAGCCGAGGCTCGTGGTCCCGCTGGGTCCGCCGGTCCCGGCGGCGCGCGGCGCTCAGGTGCGCGGCGAGCCGTCCGCCGGGGTGTCCTGCCCGCCGCGGGCGGGCGAGGAGCGCAGGTCGGAGTCGAATCCGGCCAGGTCGGTGTTGATCGAGGCGAGCAGTTCCTGCATCTGCTCCAACAGCGACTTCGGGGAGGCGGGCGCGTCGCCCGCGGCGGTGTCCGCGGTGGGCGGCTCGGTCCAGGGCTCGGACATGAGGGGGCCCCTTCAACTCGGTGGTGCGGTGTGAAGCGCCGGGGGTCGGCGCCGCCGGTCCAACGAGTCCCCGCCGCGCGCGGTCACCCCGGACCACCCGTTGAGGTCCAACCGGCGGGCCCGGTCAGCCCCAGGAGTGAGCCGAGTTTGCGGGGGCCGTCCCCGCTCGGCTACAGCGCCGCGCCCCGGAAGGGTCGGGCTCCGGAAGGGCCGGGCCGGGAGAGGCCGGGCCGGGAGAGGCCGGACGGCCGGGCCGCTGGGGAGCGGGCACCGGCCGTCGGGCGAACACCACCTGACAGGAGGTCAGTTGTGCGAGTGCAGGTCCGCGTTCAGCCCGCCCCACGAACCGGAGCGGGCGATCACCTCGACCGCACCGGTCTGCGAGTTGCGGCGGAACAGCAGGTTGTCCTGGCCGGACAGCTCCACCGCCTTGGCCACCGAGCCGTCCGGCGCGGTGACCCGGGTGCCGGCGGTGACGTACAGGCCCGCCTCGACCACACAGTCGTTGCCCAGCGAGATGCCGATGCCCGCGTTGGCGCCCAGCAGGCAGCGCTCGCCCACCGAGACGACCTGCTTGCCGCCGCCGGACAGGGTGCCCATGATCGAGGCGCCGCCGCCGATGTCGCTGTGGTCGCCGACCAGCACGCCCGCGCTGATCCGGCCCTCGACCATCGAGGTGCCCAGGGTGCCCGCGTTGAAGTTGACGAAGCCCTCGTGCATCACGGTGGTGCCCTCGGCCAGGTGCGCGCCCAGGCGCACCCGGTCGGCGTGGGCGATCCGGACGCCGGACGGCGCCACGTAGTCGGTCATCCGGGGGAACTTGTCGATGCCGTACAGGGCGAGCTGCCCGCCTTCGGCGCGCACCGCCAGCCGGGCCCGCTCCACGTCGGCGACCGGGGTCGGGCCGATCGACGTCCAGGCGACGTTCGCCAGCAGGCCGAAGATGCCGTCGAGGTTCTGGCCGTGCGGCTTCACCAGGCGGGCGGAGAGCAGGTGCAGCCGCAGGTAGACGTCGTGCGCGTCCAGCGGCTTCTCCTCCAGCGAGGAGATCACGGTGCGCACCGCCACCACCTCGACGCCGCGCCGGGCGTCGGTGCGGAGCGCCTCGGCGGCACCGGGGCCGAGCGCCTGCTCGGCCTCCTCGGCGCTCAGCCGGACGGTGCCGGACGGGCCCGGGGCGGCGGCCAGCTCGGGCGCGGGGAACCAGGTGTCGAGGACGGTGCCGTCGGCCGCGATGGTCGCCAGGCCGGCGGCCACCGCGCCGCTTGCGGGGGTGGAGGTTTCAGCAGTCACATCCCGCACCGTAACCAATCGGGACGAGGGCTGACCAACACGCTCACCGGACGGACAAAACCTGGTGCTCCCGGACGGGCCCGCGGGTCATACTCGGCCGGGTGTTCGTATCGATCTCCACTACCGGCACCGCCGACAACCCCGCCTCCGACCTGGGCTTCCTGCTGCACAAGCACCCCGACAAGGTGCAACGGTTCGCCACCGCGCACGGCACGGCGCACGTCTTCTACCCCGAGGCCGGGGAGCAGGCGTGCACCGCCGCCCTGCTGCTGGAGGTCGACCCGGCCGCGCTGCTCCGCCAGGGGCGGGGCAAGGGCCGCTCCGGCTCGCCCGACCTCGCACTCGCCCAGTACGTCAACGACCGCCCGTACGCCGCCTCCTCGCTGCTCGCGGTGGCGCTGCGCACGGTGTACCGGTCCGCGATGAAGGGCGAGTGCGCGCACCGGCCCGAGCTGCCGGTCCGGGAGCTGCCGCTGCGGATCGCCCTGCCCGCCGTCCCGGTGGCCGGGTCCGACGGTCCCGTGCTGGTGGAGCGGCTGTTCGCCCCGCTGGGCTGGCAGGTCGACGCGCGGCCCGTCCCGCTGGACGAGTCCTTCCCCGAGTGGGGCGACTCCCGGTACGTGCGGCTCGAACTGACCGGCACCCTGCGGCTCGCGGACGCGCTCCAGCACCTCTACGTGCTGCTGCCGGTCCTCGACGGGGCCAAGCACTACTGGGTCGCCCCCGACGAGGTCGACAAGCTGCTCGCGGCCGGCCAGGGCTGGCTCGCCGACCACCCCGAACGGGCCCTGATCGTCCGCCGCTACCTGTCCCGCCGCTGGTCGCTGACCAGGCTCGCCACCGAACGCCTCGCCCTGGCCCGGCTGGCCGAGGCCGACGACCGCGAGGCCGAGGAGATCGACAACGCTGTCCCGGACGTCCCGGAGGACCCGGACGCCCCGGACGCCCCGGACGCCCCGGACGCCCCGGAGGTTCCGGGGGTTCCGGACGCCCAGGAGGGCGCGGAGGAGGTGAACGCCACGGGGCCGACCGACCGGACCGACCCGGCCGGGGCCGAGACCGACCCGGCCGGGGCGGACCGCGAGGGCGGGGGGCCGCTCGCCGTGCAGCGGCGGACGGCGATCCTGGCGGCGCTGGCCCGTACCGGCGCGGCCCGGGTGCTCGATCTGGGCTGCGGGCAGGGCGAGCTGGTGGGCGCGCTGCTCAAGGAGCCGCGGGTCACCGAGGTGCTCGGCGTGGACGTGTCCTCGCGGGCGCTGACGATCGCCGCCCGCCGGCTCCGCCTGGACCGGCTGCCGGAGCGGACGGCCCGCCGGGTCAAGCTGGTCCAGGGCGCGCTGACGTACACCGACGCCCGGTTGAAGGGCTACGACGCGGCGGTGCTGTGCGAGGTGGTCGAGCACCTCGACCTGCCCCGGTTGCCCGCGCTCGAGTACGCGGTGTTCGGCGCGGCCCGGCCCGCGGCGGTTGTGGTCACCACCCCGAACGCCGAGTACAACGTCCGCTGGGAGACCCTGCCCGCCGGGCGGATGCGCCACGACGACCACCGCTTCGAGTGGAGCCGGGCCGAGTTCGCGGCCTGGGCGGAGCGGGTCGCCGCCGACTACGGCTACCGCGTCGAGCTGGAGCCGGTCGGCCCGGTCGACCCCGAGGTCGGCGCACCCACCCAGCTCGCGCACTTCCGCCTCGCCGAGCCCGACACCGCCGGTCCTGCCAGCACCACCGGAAGCACCCGCACCGGCGACACCCGCACCGGCGACACCCGCGATCGCACCACCGACGTCCCGCCGAACGACCTCGCCCCGGAAGGGAGCGCCCACCGATGACCACCGAAGCCCCGGAGCCGACCCCTGTCCGGGTCGGCCGCCGACTGCCCGTCACCGACGTCTCGCTGGTGGTGCTGATCGGCAGCACCGGCTCCGGCAAGTCCACCTTCGCCCGCAAGCACTTCAAGCCCACCGAGGTGATCTCCTCCGACTTCTGCCGCGGTCTGGTCGCCGACGACGAGAACGACCAGGCCGCCTCCGCCGACGCCTTCGACGTGCTGCACTACATCGTCGGCAAGCGGCTCGCGGCGGGCCGGCTCACCGTGGTCGACGCCACCAACGTCCAGGACCACGCCCGCCGGGCGCTGGTCGCGATCGCCCGGGAGCACCACGTGCTGCCGATCGCCATCGTGCTGGACGTCCCGGCCGAGGTGTGCGCCGAACGCAACCGCGCCCGGCCGGACCGGCAGCTGCCCGCCCAGGTCATCCAGCGCCACCAGCGCGACCTGCGCCGCTCGCTGCGCGGGCTGGAGCGCGAGGGCTTCCGCAAGGTGCACGTGCTGCGCGGGGCCGAGGAGGTCGAGCGCGCCGAGATCGTCCCGGAGAAGCGGTACAACGACCTGCGGCACCTGACCGGCCCGTTCGACGTCGTCGGCGACATCCACGGCTGCCGCTCCGAGCTGGAGACCCTGCTCGGCCGGCTCGGCTACGCGGTCACCCGCGACGAGCAGGGCCGCGCCGTGGACGCCGCGCACCCCGAGGGCCGCACCGCGGTGTTCGTCGGCGACCTGGTCGACCGCGGCCCGGACACCCCCGGTGTGCTGCGCCTGGTGATGGGCATGGTCGAGGCGGGCCACGCCCTCTGCGTCCCCGGCAACCACGAGAACAAGCTCGGCCGCTGGATGGGCGGCCGCAAGGTCACCGTCTCGCACGGCCTGCAGGAGTCGATCGACCAGCTGTCCGCCGAGAGCGAGGAGTTCCGGGCCCGGGTCCGGAAGTTCATGAGCGGCCTGGTCAGCCACTACCTGCTGGACGGCGGCGCGCTGGTGGTCTGCCACGCCGGTCTGCCGGAGAAGTTCCACGGCCGCGCCTCCGGCCGGGTCCGCTCGCACGCGCTGTACGGCGACACCACCGGCGAGACCGACGAGTACGGCCTGCCGGTGCGCTACCCGTGGGCCGAGGAGTACCGCGGCCGCGCCCTGGTGGTCTACGGCCACACCCCGGTGCCGGTGGCGAGCTTCCTCAACAACACCATCTGCCTGGACACCGGCTGTGTGTTCGGCGGCAGCCTGACCGCGCTGCGCTACCCGGAGCGGGAGGTCGTCTCCGTCCCGGCCGAGCAGGAGTGGTACGAGCCGGTCCGCCCCATGCGCACCGACGCGCCCGGCGGCCGGGAGGGCCGCCCGCTCGACCTGGCCGACGTGACCGGCCGCCGGGTGGTGGAGACCTCCCGGCTCGGCAACGTCACCGTCCGGGAGGAGAACGCCGCCGCCGCGCTGGAGGTGATGAGCCGCTTCGCGCTCGACCCGCGGCTGCTCGCCTACCTGCCGCCCACCATGGCCCCTTCGCCGACCTCCCGGCGCGAGGGCCTGCTGGAGCACCCCGAGGAGGCGTTCTTCGCCTACCGGCACGACGGGGTGCGCCAGGTGGTCTGCGAGGAGAAGCACATGGGCTCGCGGGCCGTCGTCCTGGTCGCCCGGGACGGGGCCGCCCTGGAGAAGCGCTTCGGCCTGCCCGGCCCCGGCGCGATCTGGACCAGGACCGGCCGCGCCTTCCTGAACGACGACGCGCTCACCGAAGCGCTCCTCGACCGGCTCCGGGCCGCCGCCGAGCACACCGGCCTGTTCGACGAACTCGGCACCGGCTGGCTGCTGCTGGACGCCGAACTGATGCCCTGGTCGCTCAAGGCGGCCGAGCTGCTGCGCCGCCAGTACGCCGCCGTCGGCGCGGCCGCCGGGGCCGCCCTGCCCACCGCGCTCGACGCCCTGACCCGGGCCGCCGCCCGCGGACTGGACGTGGCGGAGCTGACCGGCCGCCAGCGGGAGCAGGCCGCCGACACCCGCGCCTTCACCGAGGCGTACCGGCGCTACTGCTGGCCGACCGAGGGCCTCGACGGCATCCGGCTGGCCCCGTTCCAGCTGCTCGCCGCGGAGGGCGCCAACCTGGCGCTGCGCCCGCACACCGAGCACCTCGCCCTGATCGACCGGCTGGTGGACGCCGACCGGCAGCTCGCCGAACGGGCGGACGGCGTGGCGCCGGTGCTGCACCGCACCGGGCGGCTGCTGGTCGACACCGGGGACGAGTCCTCGGTGGCCGCCGCCGTCGCCTGGTGGGAGGAGCTGACCGCGGCCGGCGGTGAGGGCATGGTGGTCAAGCCGGTCGAGCCGCTGCACCTGGACGGCTCCGGGCGGCCGGTCCAGCCCGGGTTGAAGGTCCGCGGCCGCGACTACCTGCGGATCATCTACGGCCCGGACTACACCCGGCGCCTGGACGGGCTGCGCCAGCGCTCGCTCGGCCACAAGCGTTCGCTCGCCCTGCGCGAGTACGCCCTCGGCCTGGAGGCGCTGGACCGGCTGGCGGCCGGCGAGCCGCTCTGGCGGGTGCACGAGGCGGTGTTCGCGGTGCTGGCCCTGGAGTCCGAGCCGGTCGACCCCCGGCTCTGACCACCCGGGGCCCGGACCGCTCGTGCGGTGGGGCGGGGAACCGCCCCACCGCAGTGTCCCGGCCGGGCGGCAGCCATCGAATGGTTGCATGAATATTCGAGTCCTCGTATACACTTCCCACTTCAGTCCGTTGATCGACCCAGGAGACCGGTATGGCGTTCAACCTCCGGAACAGGCACTTCCTCAAGGAGCTCGACTTCACTCCCCAGGAGTTCCGTCACCTGGTCGACCTGGCGGCCCAGCTGAAGGCCGCCAAGTACGCGGGCACCGAGCAGCCCCGGCTGCGGGGCAAGAACATCGCGCTGATCTTCGCCAAGACCTCCACCCGCACCCGCTGCGCCTTCGAGGTGGCCGCCCACGACCAGGGCGCCTCCACCACCTACCTGGACCCGGCCGGGTCGCAGATGGGGCACAAGGAGTCGATCAAGGACACCGCGCGGGTGCTGGGCCGGATGTTCGACGGCATCGAGTACCGCGGCGACGGGCAGGAGATCGTCGAGGAGCTGGCCGCGCACGCCGGCGTCCCGGTCTGGAACGGCCTGACCGACGAGTGGCACCCCACCCAGCTGCTGGCCGACGTGCTCACCATCCAGGAGCACTCCAGCAAGCCGCTGAACGAGACCACCCTGGTCTACCTGGGCGACGCCCGCTTCAACATGGGCAACTCGGTGCTGGTCACCGGCGCGCTGCTGGGCATGGACATCCGGATCGTCGCCCCGGCCTCGCTCTGGCCGAGCGAGGAGGTCCGCAAGGCGGCCGAGGTGCTGGCCGAGACCAGCGGCGCCCGGATCACCCTCACCGAGGACGTGGCGTCCGGCGTCGCCGGGGCGGACTTCCTCTACACCGACGTCTGGGTGTCGATGGGCGAGCCCAAGGAGGTCTGGGCCGAGCGGATCGCGCTGCTCAAGCCGTACCAGGTCTCGATGGACACGGTGCGCGCCACCGGCAACCCGGCGGTCAAGTTCCTGCACTGCCTGCCCGCGTTCCACGACCTCGGCACCGAGATCGGCCGTCAGATGCACGAGCTCACCGGCATGTCCGAGCTGGAGTGCACCGACGAGCTGTTCGAGTCCGCGCACTCGGTGGTCTTCGACCAGGCCGAGAACCGCCTGCACACCATCAAGGCCGTGATGGTGGCGACCCTCGGTTCCTGACCGCCGCACCCGCCGCAGCCGCGCCCGCCGCATCCGCCGCACCGGCATCCGTCGCGCCCGCCGCCCGCCGCTCCCGCGCCCGTACCCGGACGCCCGCGCGTCAGAAGTCGACGTCCACGCAGGCCGCCCGGTCGGCCGCGGCGTGCGGCCCGGCGGGCGTGCCCGCGTGCAGCACCAGCGAGTGCGCCTCGCCGGGCCGGAACTCCCAGGGGACGGTCACCGAGGAGGTCCCGGCCCCGTCGGGGCCGGTGCGCACGGTCATCCGCACCTCGTTGTCGGCCGCGTCCGACCCCGCCACCTGCTGGTAGTGCGGCCCGGAGGACGCCGGGTCGGTGCCGCAGTACCCGGTGTGCACGTGCGCGGGGAACTCGTGCGGGCCGCTCACCCCGGCGAGGTCCACCGTGACGGAGGTGTGCCCGGCCGCCCGGCCGACCGTGACCCGCACCTGCGAGCCGTACGGCACCAGGTCGGGCGCGTGGGTGACCGCTCGGGCCGGGACGAAGCCGTCCGCCCGGTCGAAGCGGGCGTCCACCACCCGGGCGGTGTCCGGGACGGGGGAGGCGGCCGGGGCACCGCCCGGTGGCGGAGCGGTCGGCAGCAGGGCGAGCGGCACCATCAGGGCACCGGCAGCGGAGGACAGGGGCATCGCGGACCTTCCGACGGACCGTCAGGGAACACCCGACACCGTGGCCGCCCCCGCACCGCCGCGCACGCCGCCGTGCCGCACCGCCGCCCGCGGTCACCCGTACGGGAACCCGCTTCGAACAACCTCCCGCACCGGCCCGCAGCAGGTCGGACGTAGCAGATCGGCCCGCAATAGGTCGGCAGCCCGCAGCTCGGCAGCCCGCAGGTCAGCCGGCCTCAGGTCAGCCGGCCGCCGCGATGCCGCGGATCTCGCAGCGCGGTCCGGTGGCGCGCATCAGGCGCAGGTCGGCGGTGACCAGCGGGGCGCCGTAGCGCTCGGCGACCGCGACGTAGGCGGCGTCGTCGGGGGTCAGGTTGTCCTTGAGCTCCCAGATCCGGCCGAGCAGCGGGGCGACCTCCACCTTGCGGATGGCCAACCCGGGCAGCCGGAGGGTGAGTTCGGCGACCTCGTCGGCGGTCAGCTGCTTGGCCAGGTACAGGCCGCGCAGCGACTGCATCACCTCGATGACCACGTGCTCGGGCGCCACCCACTCGGGGTCGGCGGCCAGCGCGGCCCGGGCCGCCTCGCCCCGGGGGCCCCGGTCGGAGAGCGACAGCACCACTGCGGAAGCGTCCACCACGATCACCCGCTCACGGTAGCCCGCCCGCGCCCACCGCCCCACGGCCGGGGTACCGCCCCGTGCCCGCCGCCCCGCGCCCGGGGTGCCCACCCCCGCTCCGGCCCCGTCGAGGGCGCGGCGCTCACGTCCCGGGCTGCGGGACGAACCCCGGCGCCGGGTCCCCGGAGGAGAGCAGTCCCGTCCGCAGTGCCACCGCGAGCTTGCCGATCAAGGACCGGTCGAGCGGCGGGCTGCCGCCCGGCAGGCCGGTGGCCGTCACGACGATCCGGAGGCCGTCGTGGTCCAGCAGGTCCCCCCGGAAGGCGGAGGAGCGGCCGTCCTCGGCGGGAAGGGTGACCGTCACGGCGTCGAAGCCCGGCCCGCTCGTGGACTGGCAGCCGTCGGCGGCCGGGTGCCGGCCGCAGTCGTAGCCGTAGCCGTAGTCGTCATCGGGGGCCGGGGGCACCGAGGGCCGGGGGGAGCGCTGGACCAGCACTTCGAGGGTGCCGGTCTCCTGTTCGGAAGCGTCGAGGTGGTGGAACAGCAGCGAGATCCCCGGCCCGTCCAGCGGCGTGCTCCCGGACTCCGTGTCGGAGATCCGCCACGCGCCCAGGTTGTTGGACGGGGCGAACCCCTTCACGGTCCCGAGCACGGTGTTCCGGATGTCGGCGGGCAGGGCGTCGGCGGGCGGGGCGGTGCCGGTCGCGGTCCGGGGGCCGGCGGCCGGCGCGGCGGCCGGGGGCGCGGCGGGGCGCAGCAGCAGTCCGCCGCCCACGGCCAGCAGGGCGACGGCGGTGGTGGCCCCGGTGAGCGCGAGCCGCCGCCGCAGCCGGATGCCGCGGCCCTCGGCGGTGGCCCCGGCGACCAGCAGGCCGAGGTCGGGCACGCTGTCGCCGACCGCCCGCACGAAGGCGTCGCTCAGCTCCTGTTCGGGCATCGGGGGTTTCTCGCTTTCTGACGGTCTTGCGGTCCGGCGGCCCCGCGGGCGGCGGAGGTACGGCCGGCGGCCTCGCGGTCGGCGGGGGTGCGGTCGGCGGGGGTGCGGGCGCGCGCCGGACGGCGCGGCCCGGTCGGGCGGCGGGTCACTGCACCAGGCTGTCGAGTTGCGGGGCGAGTTGGCGGCGCAGCCTGGTCAGGGCGCGCAGGGCGCGGACCCGGACGGTGCCGGGGGAGATCTGGAGCTCGGCGGCGGTCTCGTCGACGCTCCGGTCCTCCCAGTAGCGCAGTACGAGCACGGCCCGGTCCCTGGGCGGCAGTTCGGCGAGCGCGGCGAGCAGGGCGACCCGCAGCGCGGGGTCGTGGTCGGGGGCGGCCTGCTCGGGGAGGCCGTCGAGCACGGGGAGTTCGGTGCTGCGGCGCAGCCTGCGGTGCGAGAGGTAGCAGCGGACCAGCACGGTGCGGGCGTACGCGGCGGGGCTCTCGGCGTGCTTCACCCGGCTCCAGGAGGCGTAGATCCGGGCGAGGGCGGTCTGGGTGAGGTCCTCGGCGAGGTGCCAGTCGCCGCACAGCAGCAGCGCGGTGCGGAACAGCGCGGTGCCCCGGGCGTGCGCGAACTCCTCGAACTCGCGCCGCTCCTCGGCCGCCCTGCGCCGTCCCACCGCCATCCGCACGCCCCCGTCGTCGTCCGCGGCCCCGCCGCACGCCGCTGCCACCCGGGCGCGGGTCCGGGCGGGTGGCCCGGACGCGTCCCCGAAGACATGACGCGCGGGCGGGCCGTGGCGTTACACCCCGGGCGCGGTTCGTTCGGGTGCCCGTGCGGGCGGGGAGGTGCACCCTGGTGGGAAGGCCGCGGTGACGCGGTGCCGTGCCGGGACGAGCCGGTGGGGTGCGGGCGGACCCCATGCACTATGGTTTATCTCGACATCGAGATACATTCCGCGTTACGCTTTATCTTGACGTCAAGATACTTGCCGAGGGGCGCAGCCCTCCATCATCGGCTCGGTAAGCGGCGGCAGTCAGGTTAGCTAAGGCTTACCTTATCACCGGGTGGACCAAGAAGGAGTCAGTCGTGTCCGCGAACAGCTTCGACGCCCGCAGCTCGCTGCAGGTGGGCGACGAGTCGTACGAGATCTTCAAGCTCTCCGCCGTCGAGGGTGCCGAGCGGCTGCCGTACAGCCTCAAGGTCCTGCTGGAGAACCTGCTCCGCACCGAGGACGGCGCCAACATCACCGCCGACCACATCCGCGCCCTCGGCGGCTGGGACCCGACGGCCGAGCCGTCCGAGGAGATCCAGTTCACCCCGGCGCGCGTGATCATGCAGGACTTCACCGGCGTGCCCTGCGTGGTCGACCTGGCCACCATGCGCGAGGCCGTGAAGGAACTGGGCGGCGACCCGTCCAAGATCAACCCGCTGGCGCCGGCCGAGCTGGTCATCGACCACTCCGTCATCGCCGACAAGTTCGGCACCCCGGACGCCTTCGTCCAGAACGTCGAGATCGAGTACGGCCGCAACAAGGAGCGCTACCAGTTCCTGCGCTGGGGCCAGACCGCGTTCGACGAGTTCAAGGTCGTCCCGCCCGGCACCGGCATCGTGCACCAGGTCAACATCGAGCACCTGGCCCGCACCGTCATGGTGCGCAACGGCCAGGCGTACCCGGACACCTGCGTCGGCACCGACTCGCACACCACCATGGTCAACGGCCTGGGCGTGCTGGGCTGGGGCGTCGGCGGCATCGAGGCCGAGGCCGCGATGCTCGGCCAGCCGGTCTCGATGCTCATCCCGCGGGTGGTCGGCTTCAAGCTGAACGGCCAGCTCCCGGCCGGCACCACCGCCACCGACCTGGTGCTCACCATCACCGAGATGCTGCGCAAGCACGGCGTGGTCGGCAAGTTCGTCGAGTTCTACGGCGAGGGCGTCACCTCGATCCCGCTGGCCAACCGCGCCACCATCGGCAACATGTCGCCGGAGTTCGGCTCGACCTGCGCGATCTTCCCGATCGACGCCGAGACCATCAACTACCTGAAGCTCACCGGCCGCAGCGAGCAGCAGCTCGCCCTGGTCGAGGCGTACGCCAAGGAGCAGGGCCTCTGGCACGACCCGTCGGTCGAGCCGGTCTACTCCGAGTACCTGGAGCTGGACGTCTCCACCGTCGTCCCGTCGATCTCCGGCCCGAAGCGCCCGCAGGACCGCGTGATCCTGGCCGAGGCCGCGCAGAAGTTCGCCGAGGCGCTGCCGACCTACTCGGCCGAGGCGTCGAAGCCGACCGCGGTGACCGCCCCCGACGGCTCGACCTACGAGATCGACAACGGCGCGGTCGTGATCGCCTCGATCACCTCCTGCACCAACACCTCCAACCCCTCCGTCATGCTGGGCGCCGCCCTGCTGGCGAAGAAGGCCGTGGAGAAGGGCCTGCACGTCAAGCCCTGGGTCAAGACCACCCTGGCGCCCGGCTCCAAGGTCGTCATGGACTACTACGAGAAGGCCGGCCTGCTCCCGTACATGGAGAAGCTGGGCTTCAACCTGGTCGGCTACGGCTGCGTCACCTGCATCGGCAACTCGGGCCCGCTGCCCGAGGAGGTCTCCGCCGCGGTGAACGAGTCGGACCTCGCGGTCGTCTCGGTGCTCTCCGGCAACCGCAACTTCGAGGGCCGGATCAACCCGGACGTCAAGATGAACTACCTGGCCTCGCCGCCGCTGGTGGTCGCCTACGCCCTGGCCGGCAACATGAACGTCGACATCACCCGCGACGCCCTGGGCCAGGACGCGGACGGCAACGACGTCTTCCTCGCCGACATCTGGCCGTCGGAGCAGGAGGTGGCCGACGTGGTCGCCGGCTCCATCGACGAGGCCATGTTCGACAAGGGCTACCAGGACGTCTTCGCCGGTGACCACCGCTGGCAGTCGCTCCCGGTCCCGACCGGCAACACCTTCGAGTGGGACGCGGAGTCGACCTACGTCCGCAAGCCCCCGTACTTCGAGGGCATGGCCACCACCCCGAGCCCGGTGACCGACATCTCCGGCGCCCGCGTGCTGGCCAAGCTGGGCGACTCGGTCACCACCGACCACATCTCCCCGGCCGGCAACATCAAGCCCGGCACCCCGGCGGCGCAGTACCTGACCGCCAACGGCGTGGAGAAGCGCGACTTCAACTCGTACGGCTCGCGCCGCGGCAACCACGAGGTGATGATCCGCGGCACCTTCGCCAACATCCGCCTGCGCAACCAGATCGCGCCGGGCACCGAGGGCGGCTACACCCGCGACTTCACCCAGGCCGACGGCCCGGTGTCGTTCATCTACGACGCCTCGCAGAACTACCAGGCCGCGGGCATCCCGCTGGTGGTCCTGGCGGGCAAGGAGTACGGCTCCGGCTCGTCCCGCGACTGGGCGGCCAAGGGCACCGCGCTGCTCGGCGTCAAGGCCGTCATCGCCGAGTCCTACGAGCGCATCCACCGCTCGAACCTGATCGGCATGGGCGTCCTGCCGCTGCAGTTCCCGGCCGGCCAGAACGCCGACTCGCTGGGCCTGACCGGCGAGGAGACCTTCGAGTTCACCGGCGTGACCGAGCTGAACGAGGGCCGCACCCCGAAGACCGTCAAGGTCAAGGCCGGTGAGGTCGAGTTCGACGCGGTGGTGCGCATCGACACCCCCGGTGAGGCGGACTACTACCGCAACGGCGGCATCCTGCAGTACGTGCTGCGCAGCCTGATCGGCTGACCGAAGCGGTACTGGAAGGCCGCATCGCCCCTCGCGGGGCGGTGCGGCCTTTGCCGTTCCTTGGCACGGATCCTGCCGTTCCCCTTGTGCGGGCCCCGCCGAGTGGACTAAACCTCTCCACAGCACATGGTCCATACCAATTGACGCTGAATCGGAGAGATTCACGGAATGACCAGACGCAGCTCCGCCGCACTCCTCGTCGCGGCCACGCTCGGCGCCCTGCTCGTCTCCCCGGCCGCCGCGCAGGCGCACGGGAACGACGGCCACGGCGGGAACCACCGGCTGGAGGGCCAGCGGGTCGGCTACTTCACCCAGTGGGGCATCTACGGCGGCTTCTCCGCCAAGAACGTCCAGACCAGCGGCCAGGCGGGCAAGCTGACCGTGATCAACTACGCCTTCGGCAACGTCTCCGCCGACGGCACCTGCTTCGAGGCCAACGCGGCCGGGGTGGGCGACGCCTGGGCCGACTACCAGCGCCCGGTGGGCGCCGAGGAGTCGGTGGACGGCGTCGCGGACACCGCCGACCAGCCGCTGAAGGGCAACTTCAACCAGATCCGCAAGCTCAAGGCGGAGAACCCGCAACTGCGCGCGGTGATCTCGCTGGGCGGCTGGAGCTGGTCCAAGTACTTCTCGGACGCGGCGCTCACCGACGCCTCGCGGAAGAAGTTCGTCTCCTCCTGCATCGACCTGTACCTCAAGGGCAACCAGCCGCAGCTGGGCTCCGCCGAGGGCGGCGCGGGCGCGGGCGCCGGGGTGTTCGACGGCATCGACATCGACTGGGAGTACCCGGGCGGCGGCGGTGACGGCGGCAACGTGGTGCGGCCCGAGGACGGGAGGAACTACACCCTGCTGATGCAGGAGTTCCGCCGCCAGCTGGACGCGCTGTCCGGCAGGAGGGGCCCGCACTACCTGCTCACCGCGGCCGTCCCGGCCGGCGAGTCGAAGATCGACCAGATCGAGGTCAAGAAGGTCGCCAAGTCGGTGGACTGGCTCAACCTGATGACCTACGACCTGCACGGCCCGTGGGAGGCCCAGGGCCCGACCAACCACGACGCCAACCTGTACGCCGACCGGGCCGACGCCTCCGGGCTGAAGCTGAGCGTCGACCGGGTGGTGCGGACCTACCTGGACCGCGGCCTGCCCGCGAAGAAGGCCGTGGTGGGCGTCCCGTTCTACGGCTACGGCTGGACGGGTGTGCCGGCCGGCCCGGGGAAGAACGGCCTGTACCAGTCCGCCACCGGCCTCGCCCGGGGCGGCAACCTGCCCTACAACCAGATCAAGGACCTGCCGGGCACGGTCTTCACCGACCGCGCGCACGGGGCGACCTGGAAGTACGACGGCACCGAGTTCTGGACGTACGACACCCCGGACCTGCTGGCCCGCAAGGCCCGGTACGTCGAGGAGAACGACCTGGGCGGCGTGATGGCCTGGTCGCTCGACAACGACGACGCCCGGGGCACCCTGGTCGCCGCCCTGGACAGGGGCCTCCAGGACCGCTGACCCCGGGTCGGGAGCGGTTCCGCGCGCAGCTCCGCGC
>NZ_JBHUWH010000095.1:0-21273 GCF_042670125.1 Kitasatospora sp. NPDC057198
CTGCTCAGGCGCAGACGGCGCCGTTCAGGGTGAACCGGGCCGGCGTCGCGTTGGCGCCGGAGTACGCGGCCTGGAAGCCGAAGCTCGCGCTCGCGCCGGGCGCCAGGGTGCCGTTCCACCCGGCGTCCCGCACGGTCACGGTGCTGCCGGCCTGGGAGACCGTCGCGTTCCAGGCGTTGGTGATCCGCTGGTTGCCGTCGTAGCTCCAGCCGAGCGTCCAGCCGGAGACGGTCGAGGTGCCGGTGTTCTTCACCGTCACCGTCGCGGTGAACCCGCTGCCCCAGGAGCTGTCCACCTTGTACCCCACCGTGCAGGACGCCGAGGGCTGGGCGGTGTCGTCGTCCGCCTCGGTGGCGGTGAAGGTCGCCGACTGGACGCCCTGGCCGGAGACGGTGAAGACCGCGCTGCCCGCCGCACTGTCCGCGTCCTGCGCCGCGGACAGCGAAACCTGCTGTGCGGCGGCCCAGTTGGCGGGCGTGAACAGCAGCGAGGAGGTGGTGGCCGACAGGTCGCTGTCACCCGAGGTACGGGCGACCGTCACGGTCACGTTCTGGGCGGGCGCGGCCGAGAGCTTGACGGCGACCGACGCCGAGCCGCCCTCGGGGACGGTCACCGCCGCCGGGGTCACCTGCACGGCGGGCGTGGCCGGGGCCGCGCGCCGCTCGGCGGCGAACGAGGCCAGCCAGGCCAGCGAGGCGTTCCAGTTGATCGCCACCTCGTTGGTCGAGTACGAGCCGATGTCGTCGACGTAGCAGGCCGCCGGGGCGCAGCCCGCCAGCTGGGCCTCGGCGATCGGGTCCTGGAGGCCGGAGTTGGGGCCGCCCGCGAAGGAGCCGGCCGGCGGGTGCGGGAGCGAGGCGTCGTTCTGGTGCGCCCAGAAGCGGTGGTGCTCGTTCTCCGAGGCGCGCTCGCCGTAGCCGCTCACGTAGGAGCGGTCCAGGGCGTTGCGGCCCAGCAGGTAGTCCATCGTCTCCAGCGCGCCGGTGCGGTAGCGGGCGGTGCCGGTCAGCTCGTAGGCGACGGCCAGCACCATCGCGTTGTTGGCGACCGAGCTGTTGGAGCCCCACACGTAGCCGTCGGGGGCCAGCGGCACTGCGTAGCCCTGGCCGCCCATGGTGGACAGGTAGCCGTCGGCGGCGGTGGTCAGCAGGCCGCGCAGCCGGGTCACGTCGTCGGCGGGCAGCGCGATGCCGGGGGTGGTGGCCAGGGTGATCCGGCCGAGCGTCGCGGTGCCGCCCCACCAGAAGGCGTCCACCGGCTTGGTGTGCAGCGGCGAGGAGGTGACCGCGTCCCGGTACTGCGACTCGCCGGTGGTGGCGAGGAGTTCGGCGGCCGCCCAGTAGAACTCGTCGGAGACGTCGGCGTCCTCGTAGGCGCCGCCGCCGGTGCTGTCGGTGGCCGGGGCGAGCACGTTCGGGTTGGCCTTGGCGGCGCTCCAGGCGCGGCGGGCCGCGTCCAGGCAGCGGGCGGCGAAGGCGGAGTCGTAGGGCGCGTAGACCCGGGCGCACTGGGCGGCGGTGGCGGCCAGGTTGAGCGTGGCGGCGGTCGACGGCTTGTGCAACTCGCGCTGCTGGTCGTCGAGTTCGGGGCGGGTCGGCAGGCCGGTCCACTGCGCGTCGTGGATCTTGTGGAAGGCCATCCCGGCCATCGGCTTGCCGTCCGGCACCTGCATCCGCAGCAGGAACTCCAGCTCCCAGCGGGCCTCGTCCAGCACGTCCGGCACGCCGTTGCCGCGCTCGGGCACCCGCAGCGTGGAGTCGCCGAGGGCCGCGTCACCGCCCGAACGGCGGGCCCGCTCGAAGGAGTTGACCAGCTCCCAGGTCGCGATGCCGCCGTTGACCACGTACTTGCCCTGGTCGCCGGCGTCGTACCAGCCGCCGCGCACGTCCAGCTGGTAGTCGCACACCCCGGCCTGGCAGGGCACGCTGGTGTCGCCCTTGTTCGGCGCCACCCCCAGGTGCCCGGCGGGGCGGGCGTACGCGCTGCCGCCGGCCAGGTTCGCGTCGATCGCGATGCCGCTGCGCTGCTGGTAGAAGAAGTTCAGGCTGTCGGCGCGCAGCCCGTCGTACAGCGCCGCCGAGATGTCGAACGGGTGGCTGGCCAGGCCGCCGACGACCAGCGTGAAGCCGCTGCCGGTGCCGGTGTACGCGCCGAAGTCCACCAGGTGGGTGGACTGGCCGGACGCCTGGTCGGCGCCGTGCACGGTGGTGGTGCCGGAGGCGACCTGGGTGCCGGCGGCGTCGCGCAGCTGCCAGGCGAGCGGGGCGGTGGCCGAGCTGACCACGGTGGCCCGCTTGGGGCCGTCCGGCAGGTAGCCGAGCTGGTTGACCCGGACGGGGAAGTCGGCGGGCGTGCCGACGGCGGCCGCGCTGACGGTGGCCGCACCGGCGGCGGTCGGGGCGAGCGCGGTGGCGGTGACGCCGCCGGCGAGCAGGGTCAGACCGGTCAGCGCGGCGGCCGCGCGCCGGGGCAGCCCGCGGCCAGGGGTGATCGGAGGCACGGGTGGGAGCCTTCCTGTGTGGGGGAGGGGTGCAGGGGTGGTGGGAGCCCGCTAGGGGTGGGAGCGCTCCCATCCGCCCCAATGAAGCCAGCCGGGCGGTGGGCACGTCAAGAGGCGGTAAACGAAAGCGAGTTGACGCCGCCTAGGGCGCAGCGGCGGACCGCCCCGGCCGCCGGACCGGCCCCGGACACCGTCCGCGCTGGTCACGCCCACCGCGGCCGCCCCTGTTCGGAAGCCGCCCGATGCCCTACGGTCGCGGCCATGACCCAGGCACCGGCCACCAACGCCGCCGGACGGCTGCTGTCCGTCCTGGCCGCCTTCGACCGGGCGGCCCCCGCCCTGACGCTCACCGAGATCAGCCGCCGCGCCGGCCTCTCGCTGCCCACCGCGCACCGGCTGCTGTCCGAACTCACCGCCTGGGGCGCCCTGGAGCGCGACCCCGACGGCGTCTACCACGTCGGCCTGCGGCTGTTCGAACTCGGCACGCTCGCCCCGCGCGGGCCGGTGCTGCGCGAGGCGGCCCTGCCGTTCCTGGAGGACCTGTACGAGGCGACCCGCGAGAACGTGCAACTGGCCGTCCGGGAGGGCGGCGACGCGGTCTACGTGGACCGGCTGGCCGGCCGCTCCTCGGTCGGCGTGCGCACCAGGCCCGGCGCGCACTGGCCGCTGCACGCCACCGGCGTCGGCCTGGCCCTGCTCGCGCACGCCCCGGCCGCCTTCCAGGAGGCGTACCTGGCGGGCGGACTCGCCGCCTTCACCCCCTGGACGGTGACCGCCCCGGACCGGCTGCGGCGGATGCTGGCCGAGGTGCGCACCACCGGGCTGGCGGTCAGCGACCGCCAGGTCACCGACGACGCGCTGTCGGTGGCGGCCCCGGTCCGCGGCGGCGACGGCACGGTGGTCGCGGCGGTCTCCGTCGTGGTGCGCGCCCCGGGCAGCACCGCCGCGCTCGGCCCCGCCGTGCGCCTCGCGGCCCGCGGCATCTCCCGGGCGCTGGCGGCGGGCCGGGCGGAGCCTTTCGCCTGACGGAAGTCTCGTTGTCGCCCCCGGGACGCGCTGGGAGCCTCGTCGCATCCCGCTCACCCCCACCCCCGAGGGACGGCTCCCATGACCCAGTTCGCCCGCAACCAGTGGTACGTCGCCGCGTACTCGGCCGAGGTCGGCGACGACCTGCTCGGCCGCACGGTCCTCGGCGAGCCCGTGGTGCTCTACCGCGCCCGGGAGGACGGCCGGGCGGTCGCGCTGGCCGACCGCTGCGTGCACCGCCGCTTCCCGCTCTCCGAGAGCCGCCGCGAGGGCGACGCGATCATGTGCGGCTACCACGGCTTCACCTACGACCGCACCGGCGCCTGCGTCTCCGTCCCCGGCCAGACCCGCATCCCGCGCACCGCGCGGGTCGCCGCGTACCCCGTCGTCGAGCAGGACTCGCTGGTGTGGATCTGGATCGGCGACCCGGCCGCCGCCGACGAGGACCGCGTCCCGCGCGCCCCGCACCTGGCCGACCCGGCGATGACCACGGTGCGCGGCATGGAGCCGATCGACGCCGACTACGGCCTGCTGGTGGACAACCTGCTCGACCTCTCGCACGAGACGTACCTGCACGGCGGGTACATCGGCACCCCCGAGGTGGCCGCCACCCCGATCACCACCGAGGTGGACGAGCAGGCCGGCGTCGTCCGGGTCTCGCGGCACATGGCCGACGCCGAGTGCCCGCCGTTCTACGCCCGCTCCACCGGCATCGAGGGCCGGATCAGCCGGCTCCAGGACATCGAGTACTTCGCGCCCTGCCTGTACCTGCTGCACAGCCGGATCACCCCGGTCGGGCAGCCGGGGCCGGTCTTCCGCACCGAGATCACCTACGCGATCACCCCCTCGACACCCGGCCGGGTCTACGACTTCTGGGCCGTCTCGCGGGACTTCGCGGTCGGCGACGAGGAGGTCACCGCGTTCCTGCGGGACTTCAACCACACCGTGGTCATGCAGGACGTCGACGCCCTCAACCTGCTCCAGCGCGCCCTGGACGGCGAGCCCGGCCCCTACCAGGAACTCAGCATCAACATCGACACCGGCGCGCTGGCCGCCCGCCGGATCCTCGCCGCGCTGGCCGCCGCGGGCACCGAGCGGGCCGGCGCGGGCGCCGCGCTGGCCGCCACGGGCACCGAGCGGGCCGGCGCGTGAGCGGCGCCCCGGAGCGCCGGGTCCACCGCGTCGACTGGCTGCCCGGCGCGGACGTGCTGGAGGCCCGCTGCCACTGCGGCGCGCGCTCCACCCAGCCGGACCCGGTCGCGGTGTGGGACTGGCTGCTCGACCACCCCCGCCACGCCGCCCCGGCCCCGGACGGAGGACGGCCGTGACCGCGCCCGAACCGACCCTGGACCTGGTGGTCGCCGGCCGCCGGGCCGAGACCGAGGGCGTCGTGGCGCTCACCCTGGCCCGCCCCGACGGCGGCCCGCTGCCCGCCTGGACGCCCGGCGCCCACCTCGACCTGCTGCTCGGCGCCGGGCTGGAACGCCAGTACTCGCTGTGCGGCGACCCGGCCGAGGCCGCCGCCTGGACCATCGCCGTGCTGCGCGAGGCCGGCGGGCGCGGCGGCTCGGCCCGCGTCCACGACACGCTCCACGAGGGCGCGGCCGTCCGGGTGCGGGGCCCGCGCAACCACTTCGCGCTGCGGCCCGCCCCGCGGTACCTGTTCGTCGCGGGCGGCATCGGGATCACCCCGCTGGTGCCGATGCTCGCCGCCGCCGAGGCGGCCGGCGCCGACTGGAGCCTGCTCTACACCGGCCGCTCCCGCGCCACGATGGCCTTCGCCGGGCACCTCGCCGACCGCTACGGGCCGCGCGTCCTGCTCCGCCCCCGGGACGAGACGGCCCGGCCCGACCTGGCCGCCCACCTCGACGCGCTGGACGAGGCCGCCGAGGTCTACTGCTGCGGCCCCCGCCCGCTGCTGGAGGCCGTCGAACGGCACCGCGAGCGCACCGGCCGCCCGCCCGCCCGGGTCGAGCGCTTCCGGCCGCGCGAGCCGGCCGCGGCCGGGCCGGAGCGGCCCTTCACCGTGGTGCTGGCCCGCTCGGGGCTCACCCTGACCGTCCCGGCGGACGCCTCGGTGCTGGAGACCGTGCGGGGCGCGGGCGTCGAGGTCCTCTACTCCTGCGAGCAGGGCACCTGCGGGACGTGCGAGACCGACGTCCTGGACGGGCGCCCCGAGCACCGGGACGCGCTGCTCACCGAGGCGGAGCGGGCGGAGTCGGCGAGCATGATGGTCTGCGTCTCGCGCTGCCTGGGGGAGCGGCTCGTCCTCGACCTGTGAGGCCCGCCCGTGGGGCCTGCCCCGTCCGTGGGGCCCGCCCGTGGGGCCCGTTCGGCCTGCTCGGCCGCGGCGCGGGCGGGCGCTCACCCGGCGGGGACGGTCTCCATCAGTCGGGCGGCCTCCCGGCCGGCCGCGGCGTCGACCTCCCGGGCGATGGCGCGGAACAGCTCCTCGGCCCGGATCGCCGGCCAGTCGGCCGGGAGGTGCTCGGCGGGCAGGTGGGGATCCCGCCGGACGAGCTCCAACCAGTCGGTGTGCAGCAGGAGTTGGCGCCGCAGCGGGTCGTCGGGCCCGTCGGCGGGGCCGCTCCAGCGCTCCAGGAACGCGCGGTAGCCGGCGGCGATGGCCCCGGTGTCGAAGGCGGTCTCCACCACCTGGGCGACCTCGGTCGGTTCCAGCACCGTCCCCCGGAAGACCCGCAGGTGGGCGTCCAGCCCGAGGTCGCCGAGCAGCGCGGCCACGTCCGCCTCGCCCGGGGCCACCCACAGCCCGTTCTGCAGCGGCCCGAAGCCGCCCCAGGTCAGCCGGGAGCGCAGGTCGTGGCGCTGGCGGCGCCACGCCTCCGGCAGCGAGAACCCGACCAGGGTCCACTGCCCCCGCCAGTGCCGGTTGACCGCGCCGGTGCTCCAGACCCGGTCGTGCCCGTCCCGCAGGACGGCCACCGCGCGGGGGGTCAGCCCGAAGTACATCCTGCGCCCCTGCCGGTGCCGGGCGAGCAGGCCCCGGTTGACCATCCGGGTCAGCGTGGAGCGCACCGCCTCCTCAGTGACGCCGACCCGTTCGAAGATCTCGATGACGCAGCCGGAGGAGAGCGCCACGTCCCGGCCCAGGACGTGGACGCCGAAGAAGGTGAGCATCAGGGACTGGGGGCGCGGGGCGGGGTCGAGATCGATCACGGGCCCAGCCTAGGACCCCGGCGCGGGCGGCAGGGGCGGGGACCGCAATGTTTGGCAATATCTTGACGGCCAACACGAACTTGCCTAAGTTGAGGCCGGTTCCACCCCTCGAAGGAGAAGCACCATGGATCTGAACGGCAAGGTCGCCGTGGTCACCGGCAGCGGTCGCGGCCTCGGACTCGCCTACGCCAAGGCACTCGCCGCCGCGGGCGCGGCGGTCGTGGTCAACGACGTGGACGCGGAGGCGGCCGCCGCCGCGGTGGAGGAGATCGCGGCGGCCGGCGGCCGGGCGGTCGCCGAGGCCGGCGCGGTCGGCTCCGCGGAGAGCGCCGAGGCGCTGGTGGCACGGGCCGTCGACGCGTTCGGTCGGCTGGACGTGATGGTCACCAACGCGGGCGTCCTGCGCGACCGGGTGCTGTGGAAGATGTCCGACGAGGACTTCGACACGGTCGTCCGGGTGCACCTGCGCGGCACCTTCACCTGCGTGCGCGCCGCCGTGGCGCGGATGCGCGAGCAGGGCGACGGCGGGCGGATCATCGTCGCCGGCTCCCCGGCGGGCCAGCGCGGCAACTTCGGCCAGACCAACTACGCCGCCGCCAAGGCCGGGATCGCCGCCATGGTCCGCACCTGGGCGATGGAGCTGGCCAAGGCGGGCATCACCGCCAACGCGGTCATCCCGGTCGCCGCCACCGCGATGACCAGGACCATCCCCGCCTTCGCCCCGCACGTCGAGGCGCTGGAGCAACACGGCACCCCGCTGCCGGACGACCTGCGCAAGGGCGAGGGCTTCGGCACCCCCGAGGACGTCGCCCCCCTGGTCGCCTACCTCGCCTCCGACGCCGCCGCGGCCGTCACCGGCCAGTGCATCGGCATCGGCGGCGACCGGCTCGCCCTGTGGTCGCACCCGCAGGAGGTCGCGGTCGCCTACGCGGACGGCGGCTGGAGCGCCGACGCGATCGCCGCCGCCTGGCCGGTGACGGTCGGACGGACGCCCGAGACCTACGGCATCCCCGTCCCGCGGATCTGAGCGGCGGCCCCCGATGACCCCCCAGCAGTCCGGCCCGACCCCCCAGCAGTCCGGCCCGACCCCTCAGCAGCCCGGCCTGTCGCTCGACGACCTGGTCGCGATCGACGTCCACACCCACGCCGAGGTCTCCGCGAGCGGCCGGGGCTCGCTCTCCGAGGAGCTCGACGCCGCCGCCGGCGCCTACTTCCACGCCGAGCACCGCCGCCCGACCCTGCCGGAGATCGCCGCCCACTACCGCGAGCGGAAGATGGCCTGCGTGGTCTTCACCGTCGACGCCGAGCACGCCACCGGCACCCCGGCCGTCCCCAACGAGGAGGTCGCCGAGGCCGCCCGGCAGCACCCCGACGTGATCGTCCCGTTCGCCAGCATCGACCCGTACAAGGGCCGGGCCGGGGTGCGCCAGGTGCGCCGCCTGGTCGAGGAGCACGGCGTCCGCGGCTTCAAGTTCCACCCCAACGTGCAGGCGTTCTCCCCCGACGACCGGCTGGCCTACCCGCTGTACGAGGCGATCGAGGAGGCCGGCGCGATCGCGGTCTTCCACACCGGGCAGACCGGCATCGGCGCCGGGGCGCCCGGGGGCGGCGGCATCCGGCTGAAGTACTCGAACCCGATGCTGGTGGACGACGTCGCCGCGGACTTCCCCGGCATGCCGATCGTGCTGGCCCACCCGTCCTTCCCCTGGCAGGACGAGGCGCTGGCGGTGGCCACCCACAAGCCGCAGGTGTACATCGACCTGTCCGGCTGGTCACCGAAGTACTTCCCGCCGCAGCTGGTGAAGTACGCCAACAGCCTGCTCCAGGACAAGGTCCTGTTCGGCTCCGACTACCCGCTGATCAGCCCCGACCGCTGGCTGGCCGACTTCGCGCAACTGCCGATCAAGGACGAGGTGCGGCCGAAGATCCTCAAGCACAACGCCGCCCGCCTGCTCGGCCTCGACAAGCAGCAGTGACGCAGAGGGAGGAGCCCCGCGTTGCACGACCAAGGCATCGGTTCCTGGCCCGCCCGCCGGGCCCGCAGGACACCGCACCGCACCGCCCTCGTCCACGAGGACCGGTCCACCAGCTACGCCGAACTGCACCGCCGCTCCAGCGGGTTGGCCCACCTGCTGCACCTGCGCGGAGTGCGCCGCGGCGACCGGGTCGCATTCCTCGGCCCCAACCACCCCGCCTTCCTGGAGACCCTCTTCGCCCTCGGGCAGCTGGGCGCGGTCTTCGTGCCGCTCAACACCCGGCTGGCCCCGCCGGAACTGCGCCACCAGCTCCGCGACTCCGGCAGCGCCCTGCTGCTGGCGGTGCGCCAGGACGCCGCCCTGCTGGCGGACCTGTCCGCCGACGCCGAGGTGTGGGAGGTGGAGGGGGCGGAGTACGAGGCGCTGCTGGCCGGGGCCCCCGGCGAGGTGCCGGACCTGCCGGTCGCCCACGACGACCTGTGCATGATCATGTACACCTCGGGGACCACCGGCCGCCCCAAGGGCACCCTGCTCACCCACGGCAACATCGTCTGGAACAGCCTCAACGTGGTGGTCGACACCGACCTCGCGAGCGACGAGGTCACCCTGGTCAGCGCGCCGCTGTTCCACACCGCCGCGCTCAACATGACCTGCCTGCCGACCCTGCTCAAGGGCGGCACCGCCGTCCTGGAGTCCGGCTTCGACGCCGGGCGCACCCTCGAACTGGTCGAACGGCTCGGCGTCACCTGCCTGTTCGGCGTCCCGGCGATGTACGACGCGATCGCCCAGGAGCCCGGCTGGGCCGCGGCCGACCTGAGCGGCCTGCGCAACCTGATGTGCGGCGGCGCGCCCGTGCCCGCCCGCACCCTGCGCGCCTACCTCGACCGCGGGCTGGCCTTCGTCCAGGGCTACGGCATGACCGAGGCCGCCCCCGGCGTGCTGCTGCTCGACCGGGCGGACGCCCTGGAGCACGCCGGGACGGCGGGCGTACCGCACTTCTTCACCGACGTCCGGCTGCTCGACCCGGCGGGCGAGGAGGTCGGCACCGGCGAGCCCGGCGAGGTGGTGGTCAGCGGCCCCAACGTCACCCCCGGTTACTGGGGGCTGCCGCGGGAGAGCGCGGACGCCTACCACGACGGCACCTGGTTCCGCTCCGGCGACGTCGCCGTCCGGGACGAGCAGGGCTACGTCCGGCTGGTCGACCGCCTCAAGGACATGATCATCTCCGGCGGGGAGAACATCTACCCCGCCGAGGTGGAGGACGTCCTGCTCGAACACCCCGCCGTCGCCGAGTGCGCCGTGCTCGGCGTCCCCGACCCGAAGTGGGGCGAGGTGGGCCGCGCCGTCGTCGTGCTGCGGCCCGGCGCCACCGCGAGCGCCGAGGAGATCCTCGCCCACCTCGACGGCCGGCTGGCCCGCTACAAGATCCCCAAGTCCGTCCGCTTCACCGACGCACTGCCCCGCAGCGGCGCGGGCAAGCTCCTCAAGGGGCCGATCCGCGCCGCCCACGGGCAGGTCTGACCTTTCCCCGACTCCCCCCGGTGCGCCCGGTATGCCCGACACGCCCGGCACGCCATCAGGAAGGACCCCCACGTGCCCCGCACCGTCCACGGCCTCACCGACCTGCTCGCCCTCGGCGGCACCGACCTCGGCCACAGCCAGTGGCTGGAGATCGCCCAGGACCGGGTGAACACCTTCGCCGACGCCACCGGCGACCACCAGTGGATCCACACCGACCCCGAACGCGCCGCCGCCGGCCCGTTCGGCGCCCCGATCGCCCACGGCTACCTGACGCTCTCGCTGCTCATCCCGCTGTGGAGCGAACTGCTCCAGGTCGAGGGCGTCGCGATGGCCGTCAACTACGGCCTCAACAAGGTCCGCTTCCCCTCGCCGGTCAAGGTCGGCGCCAAGATCCGCGCCCACGGCGCGATCGCCTCGGTCACGGAGGTGAAGGGCGGCGCCGAGGTGACCGTCGACCTGACCGTCGAGATCGACGGCGGGGCCAAGCCCGCGGTGGTGGCCCAGGCGGTCTACCGCTTCTACGCCTGAGCCCCGCCTGCTGCGCCTGACCCGCCTGCTGCGCCTGCTGCGCCTGCTGCGCCTGCTGCGCCTGCTGCGCCTGAGCCCCGCCCGAACGGCGTGGGTCGCCTCCCGACCGGGCGGTGGCCCACGCCGTTCGGCGTGTGCGGCCGGGGTGACGGACGGCCGCCAATCCTGTGCAGATTATTGACGGCCGACAAAGAGTGGCCCTACATTCGCCGCACGGCCGGTACCCCGCCCCTTCGGCGCCCACCCGAACCGCCCCCGCGCCCGGTGCCCCGCCGTTCCCTCCGCGCGAACGCCGCCCCGGCCCCCGGCTCCTGTCCGGGCCCCCACCGCGTCCTCCCCAGGAGAAGCACCCATGTCCACCTCCACCCGCCCGACCGTGCCCACCGCCCCGGGCAGACCCGCCCTCCGGCGCGGCACCCTCGTCGCCGGCCTGCTCGCCGTCTGCACGGCCCAGATCGGCCTGGCCATCCCGGCCACCCTCAACGGCCTCTTCCAGAGCCAACTGCACCCCGTCGGCTCGCAGTTGACCTGGATCTCGGACGCCTTCCTGCTGCCGGTCGCGGTACTGGAGCTGACCTTCGGCCTGCTCGGCGACCTGCTGGGCCGCAAGCGCCTGCTGGTCGGCGGCGCCGCCCTGCTGGCCGTCGGCGAGATCGTCAGCACCACCGCCAACGGCATCCACCAGCTCTGGGTCGGCCAGGCCCTGGCCGGCCTCGGCGCCGCCGCGCTCTTCCCGACCTCGCTGGCGATCCTCGCCGCCGGCGCCGCCTCCACTGCCCAGCGGGCCAAGGTCGTCGCCCTGTGGGCCGCGCTGCTCTCCACCGGCGGCTTCGTCGCCCCGCTGATCGGCGGTATCACCGCCACCTACGGCTCCTGGCGCTGGGCCTTCGTCGCCGTCACCCTGATCGGCGCGGCCAGCGCCCTGACCAGCGCCCTGTGCGCCGACGAGTCGCGCGCCCCGGAGGGCCGCTCGCTCGACCTGCCGGGCCAACTCACCATCGGCGTCGGCCTGTTCGCCCTGCTCTACGCGATCATCCAGGGCCCCGAGGACGGCTGGACCGCCGCCCCCGTGCTGATCGCCCTCGCCCTCGCCGTGCTCGGCCTGGCCGGTTTCGTGGCCGCCGAACTGCGCTCCGCCTCCCCGCTGCTGCGCCTGGACCTGTTCCGCAACCGCTCCTTCGCGGTCGCCTCCGTCATCACCGTGGTCGGCATGTTCAGCTTCCTCGGCACCGCCTACTCGGTCAGCATCCGCCTCGGCCCCGTCCAGGAACTGCCGCCGATGCGGACCGCCCTGGCCTTCCTGCTGCTCAACGGCATCGCCCTGGCCATGCTGCCGGTCACCCACCGCCTGCTGAACGCGGTGGCGCCGCGCCTGCTGCTCGGCTCCGGCCTGCTGCTGATCGCGGCCGGCAACTACTGGGCCGCCGCCCTGCCGGTCCACGACCACTCCTTCCTCCCGCTGATCGCCCCGCTCGCCCTGGTCGGCCTCGGCTTCGCCGTGACCGTCTCCTCCGTCACCGCCACCGCCGTCACCACCGTGCCCCCGCACCTGGCCGGCATGGCCAGCGCCACCACCAACCTGCTGCGCGACTTCGGCTTCACCCTGGGCCCCGCCGTGATCGGCGCGATCGCCCTCAGCCGGGCCGGCGACCACTTCACCAGCACCCTCGGCGCCTCCGACCTGCCCGCCCCGCTCAAGGGCGCGGGCACCGCGATCCTGGAGGAGGGCGGCCCGCTGGCCGTCAACGGCGCCTCCAACGCGCCCAAGCTCGCCGCCCTGCACCCGCTCGCCGAGAACGCGCTCGGCGCTGGCTACTCGGTCGGCTTCGTGGTCTGCGGCTGCGCCGCGCTCTTCGCCGCCGTCCTCGCACTGCTCGCCCTGCGCGGCCGCGCCACGGACGGGGAACCGACGCCGGTCGGCTGAGCGCCACCGATGCCCGCCGGTCGACCACCGCTGAGCACCGCCGATGCCTGTCGGCCGAGCACCGCCGAGCGCCCGCCCTCCCCGTGGGGGTGCGGCCCCGGTTCCGCCCGACCGCGGCAGGAGAACGGCCTGCCCCACGGCGCGCCTGCGCCGCCGACCCATCCACCCCCACCGTGACGGAGTCCTCCATGCCCCGACCGCCCCGCTCGCCCCGATCGCCCCGCCGGGCGCTGGCCGCCCTGTGCGCCGCCACCGCGCTCGCCCTCACCGCCCCGCTCGCCCTCACCGCCCCGGCCGCCGCCACCCCGCTCGCCGCCGCCACCACCACGTCCGCCCACTACAGCGGCACCCTGCCGGACGGCGCGACCTGGATCGCCGACAAGCCCGCCCGGTGGAACGGCGTCCTGCTGCTGTTCAGCCACGGCTTCGGCGCGCTCACCGCCGCGAACGCCCCCTCCGACGCCGTCCGGGACCGGCTGCTCGCCGAGGGCTACGCCCTGGCCGGCTCCTCCTACGACCCGAACGGTTCGGCCTGGGCACTGGAGTCCGCCGAGCGGGACCAGTTCGCCACCGTCACCGCGTTCGGCGGCGCCGCGGGCCGGCCCGCGCACGTCGTCTCCGTCGGGCTCTCGATGGGCGGCCTGGTCAACGCCCAGATCGCCCGCGACGGCGCCGGACGGATCGACGGCGCGCTCAACCTGTGCGGGCTCGTCGCCGGCGGCGTCGACCTGGAGGACTACCAACTCGACGCCGAGTACGCCCTGGCCTGGTTCTTCGACCGCGCCGACCTGCCGAACCTGGTCGATCTGCCGAGTTCGGACGCCGCCTCCGCGTTGGCCCAGCGGCTCTCCGCCGCCGTCGACGCCGCCCAGCGGACCCCCGCCGGACGGGCCAGGATCGTCCTCGCCGCCGCCTACCTCAACCAGTCGGCCTGGGCGCCGGGCCAGGCGCCGCCCGCCCCCGCCGACTACGCGAACCAGGAGTACCAGCAGTACCAGTGGCTCCAGCAGGGCCTGCTGTACTTCATCGTCCCCGGCCGCTACGCCGTCGAGCAGTCCGCGGGCGGCAACCCCTCCTCCACCGAGGGCGTCGACTACACCGACCTGCTCGACAAGTCCTGGCACGCCGACGAGGTCCGCGCCCTGTACGCCGCGGCGGGCCTCGACCCGAGGGCCGACACCGCCGCGCTCACCGCGCACGCCGACATCACCGGCTCCGCCACCGCGCGGGCGGAGCTGACCGCCAGCTCCACCGTCGCCTCGCTCGGCGTCCCGATGCTGTCCCTCCACACCACCTCCGACCAGCTCGTGCCCGTCGAGCAGGAGAACGCCTACGCGGCCCGGATCCGGGCGGCCGGCGACAACAGCCTGTTGCGGCAGGCGTTCGTCGCCCGGCAGGGGCACTGCAACTTCACCACCGCCGAGATCGTGGCCGGCCTGCACGCCCTGGAGCAGCGGCTGGTCACCGGCACCTGGAGCAACGCCGCCACCCCCGAGTCCCTGCAGGCCCGCGCCACCGCGCTCGGCCTGGACGGCGCCGCCTTCACCGCCTGGAAGCCCTCCGCGCTGTCCGGCGTCCGCCGCTGACCCGGCCCCTCGCCCCGGACGCCCGTCGGCCCACCGGTCGGCGGGCGTCCTGCCGTCCTGGCGTCCGGGGGCTCGGACGCTCAGGCGCGGCGCCGCTTGCTGGCGGCGCGGAGGTGGCCGGTGCGGTCGGCGAGGGCGTCGAGGCGGGTGGCCAGCTCCGCCTGGTCACTGCCCAGGTGGGGGCGCAGGTCGGTGAGCGGGACGAGCAGGTCGGCCGCGTCGGCCGTCCCGAGCGCGGCGGTGAGGACCTCCTGGGCCGGGCGGGCGGCGGGGCCGAGCCCGGCCGCGCTGAGCTGGGCGGCCAGGACGCGCAGTTCGGCGGCGTGGTCGCGGGCCCAGGCCGAGACGGCGCGGTCGGCGGCCCGGTGGTCGCGCACCGCCTTGACGCGCTCCGCGCCCGTCCCCGGACCGCCCTCCCCGGCCCGGCGCAGCCGCAGGTAGCGGTTCTCGGCGGCCTGGCGGCTGGCCACCCCCATCGGGCGGGCGAGGTCGGCCCAGGTCGCGCCGCCCGCGCGGGCGCTCTCCACCAGTCCGGCCTCCCAGCCCGCGAGCCGGGCCCGCAGCTCGCGCAGCAGCAGCAGGGCGGCCAGGGCCGATTCCGGGTCGTCCCGCTGCTCCCGCTGCTCCCGCCGCTGCCACGGTTCCCGCTGCTCCGGCGGCTTCCGCTGCCCGGGTGCACCGGCGCGGTGGACGGCCTCCTCGATGGCGGCCAGGGCCGCGACGGCGGCGACCAGCGAGACCGGCTCGCCGGCCCCGCCGAGGGGGGTGTCGGGTGGCGTCGGCTTGTCACTCATGGCGTCATCCTACTGACGACAGCTTTCCTTTGTCATCGGATGGACGACGTGCTACAACGGTTCCAGGTGATGTGCACCGGCACCCTTTGATCCCACAGGAGGTGTTTCGCGATGCTGCTGCGCACCGACCCGTTCCGCGAACTCGACCGTCTCACCCAGCAGTTCACGGGTGCGAACGGCACCTGGTCGCGTCCGGCCCCGATGCCCCTGGACGCCTACCGGGCCGGCGACGAGTACGTGATCCACTTCGACCTTCCGGGAGTCGACCCGGACGCGATCGACGTCGACGTCGAACGGAACATGCTGACCGTCAAGGCCGAGCGCCGCCCCCACCCGCAGACCGAGGACGTCAAGTGGGAGCTCTCGGAGCGCCCCCTCGGCGTCTTCTCGCGCCAGGTGATGCTCTCCGACACCCTCGACCCCGAGGGCATCACCGCGGACTACGACCAGGGCGTGCTGACGCTCCGCATCCCGGTCGCGGAGAAGGCCAAGCCCCGCAAGGTCGCCGTCGGCCACAGCGGGACGCGCCGGCAGATCCGCGCCTGACCCCGGTCCGGGCCCCGCCGCAGACACCGCGGGGCCCGGCCGACCACCGACCGAACGAACAGCGAGCGGTCCCATGCTGCAACGAGTGGTGACCACCCACCTGGTGCGGGCCCACGGCGAGATCGACGCCGACACCGCCCCCCGCCTGCGCCGCCAACTCCTCCGCGGGCTGGCCGCGCACCCCGAAGTGGTGCTCGACCTCTCGGACGTCACGTTCATGGACTGCGCGGGACTGCGCGTCCTGGTCGAGGCCCGAGGACTCGCCGACCGGAAGGGCGGACGCCTGCTCCTGCGCGGCGTCGGAACCCCCGTCGCCCGGCTGCTCCACCTCACCGGCCTGCAGAGCCTCGCCGACCCGAGCCCGCCCCGCCCCCGGCACCCCGCCTCGGGCCGCTCCGCGTGAAGCGGCGGACGCCCTGACCCTCCGCGCCGACGGCCCTCCCGTCCCTCCCGCCACCCCGTCCCTCCCGTCCCTCCTGCCACCCCGTCCCTCCTGACACCCCGCCACCCCGCCGTCGCGCGCACCGCGGCGGCCGCCCAGGAAGGCTCCGCCGATGACCCGGCACCGCCGCCTCGTCCAGCAGGTCCGCGCCGCGGGCCGCTACTCCGGCGACGAGGAGGCCGAACGCGTCCTGACCGCGGTCCTCGGCCGACTCGGCGCCCAGCTCGACGGGGACGAGCGCCGCGCCCTGGCCGAGGTCCTGCCGCCCTCCCTCCGTCCGGTGTTCGCCGACCGGATCCCGCTGCCCGCGCCGGTCGGCGCCCCGGCCTTCGTGGAGGCGCTCGCCGCCACCCTCTCCACCAGCCCGGCCGCCGCCCGCTGGGACGCCTCCTCGGTCCTGACCACCCTGGCCGACCTCGCCGGCCCCGACCTCGCCGACCGCCTGCTGGCCCGGCTGCCGCGCGGCTACGCCCTGCTGTTCGGCCGCGCCGACCTCGCCGCCGCGGCCTGACCGCAGGCGCGCCCGAGCCCCGGCGGAGCACCGGCCCCGCTCACGCCGTTCCGTGCGGGGGGAGGTCCAGCGCGGCGAGTTCCTCCTCCGACAGGCGCAGGGCGCCGGCGGCGACGTTCTGGGCGAGGTGGCCGAGATCGCCGGTGCCGGGGATGGCCAGCACGTGGGGGCCCTGGTGCAGCGTCCAGGCCAGCCGGACCTGGGCCGCGCCCACGCCGTGCGCACGGGCGACGGCGTGCACCTGCGGGCTGTCGTCGGTACTCGCGCCGGCCGTGCGTCCGGCGCCGGCGATCGCGTAGAACGGCACGAACGCGATGCGCTGTTCACCGCAGAGGGCCAGGAACTCCCGCTGCTCGGACGACGCGCCGACGCCGTACATGTTCTGGACGCAGACCACCGGCGCGATGGCCAGGGCCTCGGCGAGGTGGTGGGGGCGGACGTTGGACAGGCCCAGGTGGCGGATCAGCCCGGCCTCGCGCAGTTCGGCGAGCGCGCCGAAGCGTTCGGCGATCGAAGCGGTCCCGACGACGCGCAGGTTCACCACGTCGAGGTGGTCGCGGCCGAGTTGGCGCAGGTTCTCCTCGACCTGGCCGCGCAACTGCTCGGGAGCGGCGTGCGGCAGCCACTCGCCCGAGGGGTCGCGGCCCGGTCCGACCTTGGTGGCGATGACGAGGTCGTCCGGGTAGGGGGCCAGCGCCCGGTTGATCAGTTCGTTGGCCGAGCGCAGCGGCGAGAAGTAGAACGCGGCGGTGTCGAGGTGGTTCACGCCGAGCTCCACCGCGCGGCGCAGCACCCGGACCGCCTGGTCGCGGTCGCGCGGGACGGCACCGGGGGTGAGCGCCTCGCCGTGCTGCGGCAGGCGCATCGTGCCGAAACCGATCCGGTTGACCGTCAGGTCGCCGAGCTCCCAGGTGCCCGACGCCGCCGCGGTGATCGTCTGTGAGGTCATGGCGGGATGCTCCCCGCACGGTAGGCTGGCCCGCCATTGATTCACGCATGCCTGAATCCCCGAGGGGTGGACGTCCTGGCGGAGCTGGCGTTCTCGACGAGCGACCTGGCGCAGGTGCGGTTCGCCGTCTCGCCGATGTGGGAGGTAGCGCCCAGCTTCCGCCTGCTGAGGTCCGGCGCCGCGCGATCGATCCACCGGCCCTGGATCGACCAGGTACGGCCGCGCCTGCTGGCCGCCGGACTGGACCGGGGGTGGCTCGACGAGCTGATCCCGCCCGGTGGCGGCTACGTCCCCGACTTCCTCAACCCGGCCCCCGCCGGACCGGCCCCCGCCCCGGCGGCGGAGCGGGACGCGATCCGGGCCGCGCCCGCCGACCGGGTCCGCCGCGACCTCGACCACCTGGCCCGCCACCAGGGAACGCTCGGGCCCCGGCTGCGGGCCCTGCGCGACGACCCGCCGGGCCTGCTGGCCGAGGTCGCCGAGGAGGTCGAGACCTACTGGGAGCTGGCGCTCGCCCCCTACTGGGCGCGGATCCGGGCGGTCCTGGACGCGGACGTCCTCCACCGGGCCCGCCAGGCCGCCGAGCACGGCACCGGCCACCTCCTCAACCACCTGCACACGTCGCTGAGCTGGGACGGCGACGCGCTGCGGATGGCCCGCCGGAAGCAGCCCCTGACCCGCACCACGGCGGGCACGGGACTCCTGCTCATCCCCTCCGCTTTCACCGGGGCGGGGCTGCGCACCCGTACGGCCCCGCCGGACCCGCCCCAGGTCGCCTACCAGGCACGCGGCATCGGCTCCCTCTGGCAGGCCCGGCCCGTCGCGCGGGCCGACGCCCTCTCCGCCGTCCTGGGACGCTCCCGGACCCTGCTGCTCACCGAGTTGGAGATCCCGGCCTCCACCACCCAGCTGGCCCACCGCACCGGCCTCTCCCCGGCCGGGGTCTCCCAGTACCTCACCGCGCTGCGCGACGCGGGCCTGGTCAGCGCCCACCGCGCCGGCCGCTCAGTCCTCTACGCGCGCACCACCGCAGCCGAAGTCCTCCTCCGAGCCGCCACCGACCACTGAGCCGCGGCGCAGCACCAGCCCGGGAGATCCGGACCCGGGTGTACGCTGCCGCCGAGTGCGGTCACCGGCAACTTCGGTGCTCGGCAACAGAGTTCGCCGAAGCCCTGCTCCGGGCCGCCACCCGCCGCCCGCCCCGTGCTCCCGCGCTCCCGCGCCTTCGCTGGGGCGTCGCCCGCTCAGTCGCGGTGCGCGGGCCCCGTGCTGCGGCGCAGCACCAGTTCGGGGGTGATCTGGACCCGGGTGTGCGGGTGCGCGCTGCCGTCGAGTGCGGCTACCAGCAACTCCAGTGCGCGGCGCCCGAGTTCGCCGAAGTCCTGTCGGACGGTGGTGAGCGGCGGGATGAAGTAGGCGGCCTCGGGGATGTCGTCGAAGCCGACCACGCTGAGGCCGCCGGGCACCGGCCGGCCGGCCTCGTGCAGGGCGCGCAGCAGTCCGAGGGCCATGTGGTCGTTGGCGCAGAGGACGGCGGTGACGTCGGTCAGCCGGGCGATCCGCTGCCCCGCCTCGTAGCCGGAGCGGGCGCTCCAGTCGCCGACCGTGACGGCGGGCACCCGGGCGCCGGCGGCGTCCAGGGCCAGGCGCCAGCCCTCCTGGCGGTCCTGGCTCTCCAGCCAGCCGGGCGGGCCGGCCAGGTGGTGGACGGTGCGGTGGCCGAGGTCGAGCAGGTGCCGGGTGGCGGCCTCGGCGCCGGAGCGGTTGTCGACGGTGACCGTCGGGATGCTGGAGCGGGCGCCGGAGCCGACCGCGACCACCGGTACCGAGCTGGAGAGTTTGGCGACGGCGCTGACGGCCGAGGTCTGCGGCGCGATCACCACGACCCCTTCGACGCCCTGGTCGCGGAGCCGGTCGACGGCCTCCTGGACGGAGCGGCTGTCCAGCGAGCGCAGGCTGGCGACGCTGACGAAGTACCCGGCGCTGCGGGCGGCGCGTTCGATGCCGTCCAGCATCGAGGCGGGCCCGTACAGGGTGGACTCGAAGCTGACCACGCCGAGGGTCTGCGAGCGGCGGGTGACCAGGGCGCGGGCGGCCGAGTTGGGCCGGTAGTCGAGTTCGCGGATGGCGGCGAGCACCCGGTCCCGGGTGCCGGGGCGGACGTGCGGGGCGCCGTTGAGGACGCGTGACACCGTCTGGTGGGACACCCCGGCCAGTTTCGCGACGTCCGCCATCACGGGCTGCCGCGCCTCCGGGCCGGCCGTTTCGGTCCCCAACGTTGCACTCCTCACCGACCGCGAAGGCGTTCCGGGCGCGGCCGGTCCGCCCCGTGCGGTGCGGGGGGAGCGGTGGTGGTGGCGTCGCGCGCCGGTGTCGGGGAATCGTACCCGCTCTTCCTGTTAGCGCTCACAATCGGGCGGAAATCCGGTCTCCGGAGCACGTCGGCCCCCCGACCTGCGGAAAGGGGGGTCGGTGCCGCTCGGGCGGGGTCCGGCGCCGGTCAAGATTGGGTAACGGGCGGTGACTTGGGTTGTCGGGCTCGAATGTGAGCGCTAACAATCTCCCTCGAGCGAAACGGCGCCGCCACACCCCGTTCACCCGGACGAGACGGCGTGCGCCCTCCCGGTCGCGCCCTGCCCCGGCCGTCTCGCCCTCGCAGCACCCCCGCACGCCCCCGCACGTCCCTTCGCAGCACCCCGCACATCCCTCCTGCACCCCCCGCGACCGCCGGCCGGCCCCGCCGTCCGCGCGATCGACGATCCGAGAGGAATTCCCCACATGTCCAAGAGAGCTGCGGCGGCCCTGGTCGCCGGCGCGATGGTCGCCGTCCTCACCGCCTGCGGTTCCGGTGGCGGCTCCGGCTCCTCCGACAAGGGTTCCGACCACAAGCTCGTCGTGGGCTTCTCCCAGGTCGGCGCCGAGAGCGGCTGGCGCACCGCCAACACCAAGTCGATCCAGGACGCGGCGAAGAAGGCCGGCATCACCCTCAAGTTCTCCGACGCGCAGCAGAAGCAGGAGAACCAGATCAAGGCGATCCGCTCGTTCATCCAGCAGAAGGTCGACGTGATCGCCTTCTCGCCGGTGGTCGAGTCGGGCTGGGACACCGTCCTCAAGGAGGCCAAGGCCGCGCACATCCCGGTCATCCTGACCGACCGCGCGGTCGACTCCAAGGACGAGTCGCTGTACGTCTCCTTCCTCGGCTCCGACTTCGTCGAGGAGGGCAAGAAGGCCGGCGACTGGCTGGTCAAGGAGTACGCCTCGGCCGGCGGCGACGTGAACATCGTCCAACTGGAGGGCACCACCGGCTCCGCGCCCGCCAACGACCGCAAGTCCGGCTTCGCGGACGCCATCAAGGGCGACCCGAAGTTCAAGGTGGTCGCCTCGCAGACCGGCGACTTCACCCGCGCCAAGGGCAAGGAGGTCATGCAGGCGTTCCTGAAGTCCCAGCCGAAGATCGACGTGCTGTACGCGCACAACGACGACATGGCGCTCGGCGCGATCCAGGCGATCGAGGAGGCCGGCAAGAAGCCCGGCACCGACATCAAGATCGTCTCGGTGGACGGCGTCAAGGACGCCTTCACCGCGATGAGCCAGGGCAAGATCAACTACGACGTCGAGTGCAACCCGCTGCTCGGCGACCAGCTGATGGACCTGGCGAAGAAGGTCAAGGCGGGTGAGACCGTGCCGCGCCGGATCCAGACCGAGGAGGGCACCTTCACCCCCGAGCAGGCCACCGCGGCCCTGCCCAACCGCCAGTACTGACCCACCCCGACCGGGCGGGGTGGGTCAGTAC